>JBHLQY010000030.1:0-25598 GCA_048883105.1 Candidatus Thorarchaeota archaeon
GTCTCTGATAACACGGAGCATACAATTTCTCGAATATGCGGTCCTGAAAGAAACCCGATTTCCGAAGTTATAATTCTCCTTAAAACAATTTTAGTAATTTGTTCAGCAGCTTCCTTATTTAATGTAGTTTCTTTTAATAGACTTCTATATATCTTATTTTCATCAAAAGGATTGATACCCCTTTTGGTAGCTACATCTGAGGGGAGATACTTTCTAATAAACTTATCATTATTTTCGCTCAACCTGAACCCCCTTTAATAAAATTCAAAAATCCTCGCTCTGTTCGTTTTCATCAAATATACAATAAATCCGTCGAGTTCATTAAACTGACCAGAATCTTTGAAGGATCAAAATCAACCATGTCACCCTCAGTTCTGAATAATTTTGGCAGTAAATCCATTTCATAACTACGAAAATTTCTATTTAATTAATAAATAATAATCCAAATATAAAATTAGAGGGAATTTAAAAAAAGGTTATTATTAATACATTAAAGTTGAGTTGCTTTCTATTCTAAGAAGAGATTAATGTAAATAAGGAAAAAAATATGAAAAAACCAAACTAAGCGAGATAATAAAATAATAAAAATAAAAATTATAATAAATGGTATTTTATCAAATAATGGTGAATTAATGACCCAAATCAGTAAAAAAGGGACTGGAATAGAATACGAATTTGAGATACTGGAATGCATAAGAAATCATCCTGGAGGATTAACTATTACAGATATTGCGGATCTCAAATCGTATTCAAGAAATACCGTTTCTAAATATGTTTCTATCCTAGAACTTAAAACCCTAGTTTTTAGTAGAAAGATAGGAGCTTATAAATTATATTTTAGCTCAGCAACAAGTTTTATACCAAAGAGAACAGTTTTATCATATTATAAAGCATTTTTAGCGGCATTAAAAGAGTATTTTCCTAAAAAAGAGGAAGTATTTAAAGAAATTGCTAAAAATTTAGCAAGCAAAATTGATTTTGCGTTTGGTCCTAAAGTATATAAACAATTAAAAAGTTATAAAGGTCATCCAATTTCACGAATACATCTTGAAGTGTTTAAAGATTTTTATCCTACTTACGACATATTTCAACCTGATATTGAAATTTCAATTTTAAAGGCAGATCCTGAAAGGAAAAAAGCAATTTATCGATTTAAAAACTCTATTTTTTTAGAAGATTCTGATAATTTTATATATCATATATACATCGCGAGTGGTCTTACTGAAGGCGTCTTGGAGAGGGAATTAAATACACGGGTAGAATGTAATGTTGAGGAAATTCATGTTTCAAAGAAAAATAAGCAAGATTCTTATTTTGATATCTCTATTCAGATAAAAGATGAAATATAAAATTTAGTTTTTTATTAGTCTCTTTTCATTATTTTAAAATGTAATTTTTATAATTTTTATGACAGAGCTATTTTCTCCATCATTTATTAAACGCTTTTTTTATGAGATATATAAAATCTTAAAAGATACAGACAAGGGAGCTTCTGAAATATGGTATGAACTCTCCGAGATTAAAATCTTAAGAAAATTAGATAAACTTGAATTAAGCGAATTTTTTGATAATTTTAAATTTATTGAAAAAAAGTGTGGAAACTATACAGATTATATCTCGATAGATAAAATCAAATTTGTAGCAGAAGCTATTAAGTATCTCGAGATAGATATTAAGGAACTTTCAGAATTATTAGATTTTAATGGATTCGAAGCTCTGATCCAAGAAATATTATTAAGGAATGATTATAGAGCAATAAGAAATTTCAGATTTTCAGATAAATCCGATTTTAAATCAAAAACTAGTCAAAGTAAATACGAAATTGATGTCATTGGAGTTTACCATAATTCATTTCTAATTATTGATGCAAAACAATGGAGGCGTAAGGATTCATTTAGTTTAATTAATAAAGCAGCAAATCTCCAGTATCAGCGTGTTGTTGCTTTAAAAAATAATCCTGAAGCATTTTCAGAATTATTACATAAAGTACTGGGAATTAATATCAACATTAAAAATTTCTTACCGTTTAAATTGCTCCCAGTTATGGTTACAATTGAGTATAACGGAATTAAAATAAATGAAAATCAAATTCCTCTTGTATCGATTAATAATTTTAATGCTTTTTTACAGGAATATGACAAATATTTAGACTATTATAAAATGATTGAAATTAATAAGGTTTCAATACAAAAACAATTAATTTAATTATTTATAGCAATTGGTAATTGACTCCTGGCGTTACTCCAGCGATTCGGAATAAGTCATTATCAGCAATTAACTTTTCTAAAACAATTTGATCACATTGGTTGTAAAATATAGGCTCCAAAAAGTTTCCCCTATCTGAATAAGGGAGATTTAAATTTTTTTGCAATTCAGGATTGTTTTTAATTAAGTTAGCTAATAATGTGTTTTTATAAATACGATAGTAAAAACTTATCCCAACCGTTTTAGGAGGATTGTTCTCAAAAAATTTAAGACATTTTTTAGTTGATTCAAGCGATTCATTTGGGTATCCTGTTAATAAATCAATTGCTAAATCTATTTTATATTTATTGCAATAATCAATAATTTTATCTAAATCCTCATAGGAATAATTATTTAGCGATTGGATCTTATCGTCACTATCGACTGAAAGCGTTATGAGGTAAGCGTTTGACTTATGTAATACTCTAAATAATTCTTCACTATACGGATAAGGTTTCAAATACAATGCCCATTTCATCTCTAGCTTTTGTTCAATTAAAGCCTTACAGAACTCTATTGAGAAGTTTAAATTTGTATTAAACTCAGTATCACACGTGTGAAAATGATTATAGCCTTGTTCTATAACCAAATATCGTAATTCCTCTATAATATTTGAGATTTTTTTGAAATAAACGCGAGTATTCGCCTCAATACAATAAGGGCACTTGTTTGGGCATCCTACATGAGTTTCAAAACCAACAATACCATTATTTGAAATATATGATGGATAATCTATCTCATTCCTTGATCCACGATAATGAATTAAATCCGTATCAATTCCATATTGCCAACCGTTAAATAGTTTCTTATCTATTTGTTTAGATTGCCATTGCTTTATAAATCGGGGGAGAATAACTTCTCCTGGACCTATTATACCATAATCTGCTTCAAGATATTCCAATATCTCTTTCGGCATTCCTGAAAATCCAGATCCACCCAAAATTACAGGGATTTTAAAACTTTTAGTGCATTTGACTAATTTTTTAATTTCAGGCAGAAAGAATACATTATTAAAAAAGATTGCTGAATCGATATTCCGGATGGTAAATCCAACAAGGTCATAAGAACCCTTTTTAAGTGTTTTCTTTAATTTTTTTACTGAGGAGGATGTAAAACATAAATCTAATATTTCTCCAGTGTAACCATGCTTTTCTAATGCTGTAATTAAGTATTCCAAACCAACTGGAATAACAGGTGGATTTTTCATAGTATTTGGATTTACTAGCAAAATATTCATACAATACTCCATCCGACAACATTAATTATAATGAAAAAGTCTGCAAAAGAAAAATCTAAAGGATTAATAATATTAATTGTTCATTCCTAAAAATTCTTTTATTTGTTTTCTTACGATGTTAACAGCAAAGTTAATTATCCCACCCTTAACTTTGGGATGTGAAAATAAGATTAATATCATGTCCTTCATAGTAGGATTTTCGAGATCTATAGGTGCGAGATCCAAAATACCTTCCGTACCTTTTAAAGAAATTGATTTTAATTTTCCAGCACTTAATCCTTCAATAATGTCAGCCCCAATCATCTTTAGATTTTGCCCTATTGTAGTAAGTAAAGTTTCAGAAATTCTGTTTGATATCGCAGAAGCTAGAATTTTATCTCCTTTTAAAATTGCTGAAGCCTCAATGTGTAAATCTAAATTTAAAAGTTGTTTTAATATTTCGTTAATATTAGCAGGAGGTATTTTTTGTTTAGATTCTTTGCCTTTTATAGATTTTGATTCTATTTTCATTGCTTTTGGTAGCTTTAATTTTTTTGAAAGAACACGTAGCATTTCAGACATATCCTCTTCTAATCGTTGTCGCTTGAAATCTGAGTTATCTTGAGGAATTGTAGTTTCTGTTATACTGGTATTGTTTGATCTAGGTTTTGGTGGTCCATAAACCTCTTTAGAAGCTATAAGTGAACCATCATAAGGTTTGGGTGCAATTTCTTGAAGAAATTTAGAATTCTTTTTAGTAGATTTCACAGATATTACAGAAGGAATTTTTGATAAATCTACCTTTTCTAAATTAATACTTTCATTATTCGAAAGTTTTAAAGATCCTGTAGGTTGAGTAGAGGGAGATTCTAATTTAGGAATTTCTTCTAAATCAAAATTATTAGATGTTTTTTTGTTATTAGTAGTTTTTGCAAAATATCTGGTTTCTCGGGGTATTTGATTAATTGGTGATACTGATTTCTTTTTCTTTTTTTTCTTTTCTTTTTTTTTAGTCTTTTGAGGGGATATCTTAATTCTAGGTGCTCTCGAAGAAACTGGGAGAAGAGCTCCACATTTTCTGCAAAAACGTCCATTTGATTCGTTGTTGGTTGCACCACAGTTGGAACAAATTATAATGGTCTTTTCCCTCTGAGATATTATTATTTAGATATAATTCATTCTTTTGTTATTTTATAAATAAAAATTCGATTTTATTAATGTTCGTTTATTAAATAATTAAGGAAGAAGAAATAAAAAAGAAGCTATAGATATCTATCCTTTATTTAAGATTTCTCTTAATAATTTTACAAATGCAAGGTATTCTTCATTATTAATATCTGGATCTTCTCTTATAGCTAATAAATAATAAGGTGGAGATCCTTTTCTTACTGTGAAATTAGTAAATAAAAAATATCGTCCATACCGATGAATTACCATCTTTTCTTCTAGATATACTGCTGAAACTTCAGAATATTGAAAACTCTCGTTTAGACTTAAGAAATATGGTGTAGATTGGTTTAAAATATCTTTTGTTACATTGTTTTTATAATAAGAACCAACTATCAACGAATTTTCGTCAATGAGTTCGATACCATCAGCCTTAGATTTAATAGCAAAATCTTCCATAGTTTTTTGAATCAAATTTGCCTTAGGGTATAATTTTAAAAAGATCTCAGAAATCACAGTCATAATCGATGATAAATCGTAGATGGATGTTCTATGGAAGAATAATTTTTTATAATCAAGTAATTCTTTTATTTTTACCTGTAAACTTAATAAGAAATTATCTAAATCATCGTCAGGTATTAAAGTCGGATCAACTTTATGAAAAAAGATATAAATAGGCGGTTCAATTTCGAGGGAATTAAATTGTATTACAACATCCTTTAAATAGGATAAAGATTCTGGAATCCGATCTTTATGTTGGACATCTATGACATAGATGGCAATTTCGGTATTGTCGAAATATTTACCTGGATTTTTTAAATATGAAATCCGATAGGAGATTTGCCCTCCGAGATCCCATTCAGCAATGTTATGACCAAGATATTTAAAAATTCTCCGTTGAGCTCCTCGAGAAGGTTCAATATTAGCTATTTTTGAAAACTCTCTCTGAAGTGCTAATATAATTGAGGTTTTTCCAGCATTGTCTAAACCCGTAAAAAGAATTTTCTGAATTTCGGTGCTTTCTTCTTTTAAATATTCAATATAACTTGAATATGCCATTTTAATTTAAATATTCTATATACCTTGAATAACCATTTTAATTTTTGAGATTTTTTAAATCTTTGTATGTCGCCTCTACTAGAAATTTTGAATTAAAAAATCTTTGAAATCCTTATACTCGTTTATTTCAACTGGATTCGGGTATTCGTTTCTATTTTGAATATTTTTTAGAGATATCGGCATTTTGGGAGAAATATTGATTAAAGAAATTATCTCATCTGGAAATTTAGCTGGATCAGCAGTTTCTAATGTAATAGATTTATATTTATTATCTTGTGGATATGTAGTGCGATAGATTTGGAGCGCTGCCCACCCAACTGCCCCATGTGGTTCGATAATTTTTTTATATTTTTTATAGAAACGCAGGATTGTCTCTCTGGTAAGATCGTCATTTATAGAATAAGAACAAATATCTTTTTTAATCTCTTTCAGATTTGGATCTTTATGCATAGTCCCATTTTCATCAATCATGCCTCCATATAAATCAATTAGTCTTGCCAAATTTGATGGATGGCCAACATTCATAGCATTTGAAATACATTTTTTAGAAGGTTCAACTTTTTTGTAAATTCCTGTCTTTAGATATTTTGGAAATTCGTCATTTTCATTAACCGCTGATATGAATTTTCTTACGGGAAGCCCCATTTTAAATGCTATTAATCCCCCTACTAAATTTCCAAAATTTCCCGAAGGAACTGAAAAAATGACCTCTTCATCTTTTTTCTCCACAATTCGCGAATAGCTCCAGAAATAATAAAGCGACTGAGGCAATAATCTACCGATATTTATTGAATTTGCTGAAGATAAGTTAAGGTGTTTTAAATCTGGGTCAGCAAAAGCAGTTTTTACTAACTTTTGGCAGTCGTCAAATTTTCCGTTTATTCCTATGGCATTTACATTTTTTCCTAGCGTTGTCATCTGTTTTTTTTGAAGATCACTAATCTCATCTTTAGGAAAAAGCACAACAACTTTAATTCTTGACATTTTGTACATAGCTTGAGCGACAGCTCCACCAGTATCTCCAGAGGTTGCTGTTAAAATTAGGACATCTTTTTTTTCTTGATCTAAGAAGTATTCCATTATTCTTGCTAATGTTCTTGCTCCTATATCTTTAAAACTACATGTAGGTCCTTGATCTAAATAACATATATAATCGTTTTTTTCTATTTTTTCAACTGGAACCTTAAAGTTCAGAGCACTTGATATAATTTTTTTTAGGTCATTTTCTGGAATAAACATTCCAATAATTTGTGATAATACAATAAATCCAATTTCGTTTAGTTCCAAATTTTTAAAAGAAAATATTTGATCTTGATCCAATTTAGGTATTTCATTTAACATATAAAGACCTTTATCTACGGCCAACCCATTTATAATTGCCGTCTTAAAGTCTGTATCTGGAGTACTATAATTAGTTGAATGATATTTTATACTTTGTTCATTCATAAAACTTCTATAATTGTTTAATTCTTTCTACTATAATTAATCAATTAAAACTCAAAACCTTTTCCAAAAAATTTAGTAATCTCAAAATAAAGCTCAATTTCCCGACCATCTTCTAATTTTAATTCTAATTTATCGAATAATTTATTGTTATGCTCGAGTAAGCTCTGACGAATTAATTCGCAATTTCCAAATCTTTTTCTTACTTCGATATATTCTTGCTTAATTCCTTCTGTATTATTACAATCAGATATAATTATCGCTTTTTCAAAAGAGGATCCATCTCCTCCACCAATTTTAACCATAGTATCAATATTTATTATCTTTTGTTGAGATATTTTTTGGCGAATTAAAAATAATACATTTTCTATTACTTTAAACGTGTTGCTGTCCATGGACAATTGAACTTGGTCCAGAAAAAATATAAGCAATTATTGCTGTAATCCCCGCCGGAATAAACAACATGGGAACCCAAGTCATTTCAATTATAATTAAAATAGAGGCGATTGGATTATTAAATGAACCCGCAAGTACTGCAGCTATACCTACTAACACAAATAATTCTGGATTCTCAGAATAGAACAGATTACCGAAGATTGCCCCCAGAATTGCTCCGAAAAGCATCATTGGTAAAATAATTCCTGCGCTATTTGTTGTACCAATACAAAGAACAATTGCAATAGCGAAAAGAAGCAATAACACCAAAAGAAACACCCAATTTGTAGTAGCTTTATCAACTATATTAATAAAAAAATTCAAGAATGATGAATCAGGGCCAATAAACATATTAATATACTCTTCACTTAGAAAAGGAATTAAGATTAATAATAATACACTATAACCAATTGCGCCTATTAAAGGCAAAATCCATAAACCATACTTAAATCCTATCGTCTTTTGTAGTTTATTTGTAAAGCTTCTTAACATTCCATTATAAATAAATACAATTATCCCTGTTATAATTCCAAAAATCACTAATAACGGTAAAAGTATTAAGTAATTAGTTTCGTTAGGTGTTAATGAGGGAATATCAGTTCTTATTAGAGGTGTAAACTCAAAATATAAACAGAATATTAGATAAGCGACTATTGAGGCTATTAAGCTTGGAATCAGAGATTTATATTGAACATGATTATAATAAGGTAGTTCAGCACAGAATAGTGCACCACTTATAGGTGCTTTTAGAATTGCCCCAGTACATGCACTTGCTCCTATAAAATTATAATCCTTTACATTTTGATGAAAAATTTTAGAAATTATGTAGCCTAAATTAGCTCCAATTAAAATACCAGGTCCTTCAATCCCACAGACCATCCCTGATCCATAAGTCCAAGATGTTGCAAATGTTTTTGCTATTGTATTAGGTATTCGCTTGGATACCATTTCGGGTTCGTGAATCTCTTCAATAAATTCGCTTGCTCCTGTTCCCATAATTCTATCATAATGCCCAAACCTTACTAATAAGCATGTTAATCCTCCTGCTATGATTGGAGATAGAAAATAAGGTAAGTAAGAAAATCCTATTTTAAAAAAGATTAAGAGATAATTAAATCCTACCATTGCAAGACCACAAATTACGCCTAAAAGTATAGCTAGAATTAAATTAATAAAATATTTCTTTAACCAAGAAGTTTCTAATAGAAAAAATCCTTTTAAAAGTTCCTTAAATCCAACTTTTTCTGTCATTAAAATCCTATTTTATTAATTTCTCAATTAGCTGAATTACATCTTTAGGTGTCTCGGCACTATAGATCATATCATTTCTTCTGTCATCAATTTTTTGATTTGCTAATTTTGAAGACCAACCCTCTACACTTGATAGTGCTATAATTGGTTTTTGATATATCCAAGCAAAGCATATCTCAGTTAAAGTTCCTGCTTTGCCAGCAATCGCCACACACGCATCACCACTTAGTACAACGACAATATTTCTTGCTTGCGAGAAAGGGACTGGAATTACAATATCAACATACTTATTAGCAGCTGTTTTATCTTCATATGGAATGATTCCAATTGTTAATCCTTTCTCTTCTTTAGCCCCTCTACACACAGCTTCCATAACTCCAGAGAGTCCACCACAGGAAATAACATAGTTATTTTTCGCAAGTAATCTCCCAAGCTCAACAGTTAACTTTTCAGTTTCTTTATCTATTTCACTCGCACCAATAACAGAGATAATCCCTTTATATTCTTTTTTAAAATCAAATTTCACTTTCTTGAATCCTCTTGATTTTAATAACGTTATAATTATTTTTAATAATTAAAAATAAATTCTAAATTATTCTCTGTGGCTGGTTTTTTTCACAATATCAATTACATCGTTTAATATTGCAGATGCAGCTTCGAATCCACCAGCACCTCGTCCCATTAAAACTATAGGTCCCGCATATTTTGTCTTTAATTCAATTACATTTAATGTTCCACTTATATTCAATGGCGAATCTCTTTCGATTAACCTCGGCTCCACGATTAACTCATCGTCCTCAACTAAGGCTAAATGTTTAATTGATAGTCCCTCTGCTTTTGCTAACTCTATTGCTTGAGGTGTTACTTTTGTAATTCCTTTAATTTTAACATCTTTAACTGTTTTTGTCCATCCAAGCAATTCATTTGCTAATATGACCAGTTTTCCAGCAGCATCGAATCCTTCAATATCGAGAGTTGGATCAGCTTCTGCGATTCCTAATTCTTGAGCTTCTTTTAAAGCTGTGGAAAAAGGTATCCCTTCAGCAGTCATTCGGCTTAGGATATAATTACACGTTCCATTTAATATCGCTTTAATACGAATAATTTGATTTCCGATAAGGCATTCCGCCACTGATAGCGCGGGAACGACACTCGCAACTGAAGCTTCATATTTAATGAGACAATTATTTTTTTTCGCTAAATCTTTAATCTTTTTATATTGTAAATAAAATGGTCCCTTATTTGAAGAAACTACACTTATTCCATTGTTTAAAGCATTAATAATATGTGATAACGCAGGTTCTCCTGTTTTAGGGTTTGTAGGAGTTGCTTCAACACAGATATTTAAATCCAAATTATTAAATAAATCTGCGGAAGGAACGACATCTTCTTTCCAAAATCGAAGCTCTCTAAAGTTTTCTCCTTTACCTAGAAGCTCTTCTAGATTGATTCCTTCTTCATTTATTAATGCTCCATCATATTCGAAGATAGCAACAATATCTAAATTAATATTAAATTTATCCTTAAGAGCGTTTTTTTTCTCTTTTAATAACTGGAGAAAACTAGTCCCAACATGACCTTTTCCAATTAAAGCAATTTTTACATCCATTTTGTATAAAAAATAAACTAGAAATTAAAGAAAATATTTTCTATTAGAATATTACATAAAAATTTATAATATATTATAAAAAATTCTCTTCTTCGTATTCTATTATTAATATCCAATGATCAATACTGAATAATTCAACTTTTCTTGATGGAGTTTTGATTTATATATTATTTAACACAATTTTAGAATAATGAAGAAATTTAAAAAGTCTCTTTATGATTTTTTTGAAATGATCATTCTATTTATTTTATTTAATCTCGAGAAATATAGATTTTACAATAAATCTAAAAAATAAGAAGCTTTTACGCTATTACTTCACTTTTTTCATTAAATTATGCTAGATAATAACTTATTATTATTTATCAAATATTATATTGAATAAAAAAAATTAAATTGAGAAAACCAATTTATTTTAATAGCATTGAATAATTGAGGATGGTAAATATCGCTCATTTTGAATTATTAGGCAAAGCAGAAGCAGAGGAGCGGAACTATAATTTAGAAGAAGCTGCAAAATTGTATAAACAAGCCCTAGAAACTCTAATAGATAAAGACGATTTAGAAAATGTTGCCAAAATTTATGAAAAGATTGGAAATATTTACGTGTTGGCAGTTTTCACAGCAGAAACAGAAGAGCATCATAAAGAAATGATAGAGACTTCCATAGAAGCCTATAATCAAGCAATAATGCTTTATAAAGATATGAATTATAAAGTGAAAGAATTAGAGTGTAGAGCAGGTCAATTTAAACTTAAAGCTGATAAGGGAATATCCCCGAAATATTGTAAAGAAATGTATGTTAACTCTTTTGAAAAACTATTGGAAGTAAGTGAAATATATTCTCAAGAAAATGATAAAGAGAATTTATTAAGAATTTTAAGCCAAAGCTCAGATATTTTAGTATTTTTAGTACAATATTGTGAAGATCCTATTGAAATTGAGCAATTCTGTCAAAAAGCCAGTGAAATCATTGAGCATGGTTGGAATTTATCATATGAAATTGGAAATACTGAATATATATGCAATTTTTTATTTTTAGAACTTTTCACTATTGGTATTAAACATTGGACAAGTTTTTCCAAAAGAGATGAGTTAGTTGAAGTATTAAAAAAATCTTTTAGCAGATGTAAAGAGGGGTTAAAAATAGTCGAGGAAAGTGTTGATGACCTCTCTAAAGCGAAAATTTATTTTGCCAACGCTGTATTAAATTGTATGTTAACAGCTCAAGATATTCGTACCGAGGAAGAACCAAAGTATACTGCTGATAAAGGTATACAATTTTACGAACAAGCTTTAGATATTATGAAGAAACTAAATCTTAAACCAATTCTAATACACTATATATATTGGTTGGATTATCATGCCGCAATATTAGGAAAATTTCAATATCTCCAGAAAAGAATCTTAGGTGATATTAAAGAAATTCAAGAGTGTGGAAAAGTTTATCAAAATTTATATTCATTTTGGGGTTTCTTAACCAATTTTTTATCAGCAAACTATTATAATGATTTTGCTAAAAGAAGTTTTTTAAGTTTAAGATCAAGAACTTCGTATGCGAAAAAAGGAATTAAAGAAATAGAGGATGGATTAAAAAAACTTCCCTTTGGACCATTTTATGCATTATCGTACCAACTTTTAACTAATTTATATTCAGAATTAGTACTTCTAACAACCGATAGAGAGAAGCGAGAAAAAATTATCAATAAAATGTTTGAATATGCAAATGCTGCTGAAAAAGCTGGGAAAGAATATGAAAGCGGAATGGTTCGAGCTGCTGGTTATATTTCATTATATCGTGCACATAGAACGTTATCTTATATTGTTTCCGACCAGGAAGAGAAAATTAAGAATTTAAAGGTTGCAATAGAAGCTTCTAAGAAGAATATTGAATTTTCAATTGAATCGTACAGAAATTTCGTTACTGCTCAGATGCATCTCGGACTGCTATATGAGGATTTGGCTATACTCACCAAGCAAAAAGAACCATTGTCCGAAGCAAGAGAATTATTTCTCCATGTAATAAAAGATACAGGAGAAAAGGGTTATTCTTACTATACTGCTGCTGCTCATGAATATTTAGCAAGAATTGAAGATAGATTAGGTAATTATTTAGCTTCTGCTCAACAATATGAAATGGCAAGCAAGGCCCATATAAAATCCTTAGAGAAGATTCAATTTAAATTATTAAAAGATCGAATTAAGGAAAAGCTTGAATATAATAAAGCTTGGAAATTAATTGAAAATGCAAAAGCAAATCATATTAAAGAGGAACATTTAAAAGCAAGAGAGAAATATGATATGGCTTCTAAAATCCTAAATTCCTTGTCTAGCCATAAATATGAAGCTTCCTATTATTCATCTTGGGCATTATTAGAAGCTTCAGAAGATGCAAGCAAAAAAGAACAACACCAAAAAGCAATTGATAAATTTCAAACTACAAAAAATTGTTTTGAAAAAGCGATTAGTCCATTGAAAGAAGCATTAACAAAATCTTCTTATAAAGTTGAGAGAGAAAGAATATTAAAACTCGAAAAAGTAGCCAATTTAAGGATTAATTACTGTTCAGCCCGAATCAATCTTGAAAGAGCCAGAATTCTTCAAAAGCAAGGGGATCATCTTTCTGCAGCAGAGAATTTCGCTTTAACAGCTTCTCAGTTTAGAGATATCTGTACATTATTTAAAATTGAACGAGAAAGAAAAGAATTAGAGGCAATTTACTATCTTTGCAGAGCTTGGGAAGGAATGGAACTTGCTGAGAATTATCAAGAGCCAGAAAGATTTTTAAAAGCTTCAAGATTGTTCTTAAAAGCCAGTAATTTGTTTACGAACAATAAATTAAAATTATTAGCTTCTGGTAATTCTTCCGTATGTTTAGCTTTAGAAAACGGTTGTAAATTTGATGAATTCACAGAACTTGAGAAAAAAGCGGACTATTATAAAAAAGTAAAAGTGATGTTAAGAAAGGCATCTAATTCGTATGAGAAAGGCGGTTTTATTGGTGGTGCTGATTGGGCTTTAGGGACTTCAACATATTTTGATGCTCTTTGGCATTTAATCAAAGCAGATGAGGAATTAGAGCTTGAGAATAGAAAACAAGAATTAAAAATTGGTAGTAAATATCTTAAGTCTGCTGCGGTTATATTTGAGCAATCAGGATATGGAGAAAGACAAGAAGAAATTTATGAAAAGTTAAATAGAATAGAAAGGGAAGAAAAAATATTATATTCTGCTTTAAATACAATTAGCAACCCTGTGATTTCAAGAAGCACCGCTGGAATTGTTGCCCCTTCATCTCCAGTAGAATCCAGTTTATCACCAAGACTAAGTGAAATTAGTCAATCAATGGTAGAAGCTAGTGAAATATCGGAAAGTATGGCAAAACCAATAAAATATAATTTAATATATAACGATTTACTAAAGCAATACCCTAAAATCCAACAAAGTAAATGTAGAATTGGAATTGCTCAGATTGGACTTTCTAAATCTGGAGACATTCTAAAAGAGTTTTTTAACATAAAAAAGTTTGGATTATTAGGAATTAAAGAAGATGTAATAAGTTCGCTCAGATCAACTTATAAAGAAATGATTGAGAAAGCTAATTCTAATGGAGTTAATATTCTTATATTTCCAGAAATGATGATAGACCTAAATAATAATGAAATTATTGAGGATTTAATCAATTTTGCTAAAATTTATAATATGTACATTATTCCTGGTTCTTATCACAACGAAAAATCTAAGAAAAATGTTAGTTTAGTTATTAGTTCTGAGGGGATATTATGGGAACAGGAAAAACATATCCCAGCAACAATTCATATTGGGAGAAAGAAAGTAAAAGAGGCAATTGAAACAAGTTCTTATCCTAGAAATACAACTGTTTGCAACACGGAATACGGAAGAATTGCAATCGCAATATGCCGCGACTTCCTTGACATGGATTTAAGAGTAGAGTTAAAAAATTTTGAGCCTCCTATAGATATAATTTTAAATCCGGCATTTACACCGGTCACAGCAGATTTTAAAGCTGCCCACTTTGACGCCCGCAGATCCATCTATGCTTATTGTTTTTTCGCGAACGTTGCAGAATTCGGAGATTCTCTCATATATACACCAGAAAAAGAAAGAATTGAAAGAACCGTACCACCAAAAAAGGAAGGATTAATTTATAAGGACGTTGACCTCTTTAAATTGCGCTCAGAACGCAAAAAATGGGAAAAAGAGCAGAAGAAAGAGACGCAATTTATCCAAAGCACGAGATAGATATTTTTTTTTAATATTTAATTCTAAATTAATATTCAAAAATTTTTCATTATATCCAACTACGCTATGACTTCACTTTTTTCTAAGACCCAATTGTCAATTATAAAACTTTGAGGCAAATCTAGATCATATTCTAGACTAAAGAGATTAATATCTAAAAATTTATAATTTTTAAAGATTTCCGACTGTTGAGTCAGGATTAAATCGAAAATACTCGGGAATTCTTTTACCACATTCTGGACAAAAGGTTAAACCTTCATCTATTAATTGATTACATTGAGAACACTTGATTTTTCCTTCAGGAATTTTGCTTTTTTTTGGCATGATTCTTTTATTACCTTATCCTCTGATTAAAGATAAATCTTTTTCTTCACATATTTTATTCAGTTCTTTCATTAATTCTTTTTCAGTAAAAGATTCTGGAATACCTAATTTTAATTTAACATTACTAATTTCCTCAAGTTCAGTAAATTTTGCTTGTAATTCCAAAGTTTTAACACCTTTAGCGGCTAATCTTTTTATAGTATCCAATACATCTGTATCGAAGACATGCCCGCTTAATAAGACAATCAATCTTTTTTGTTTATCGCCAAGAGTAATATTATCAATTGGTATATTCTTTTCACTAAGTTCATTTTGTATATTTTTTAGACTTAACTCTCTGATTTCTTCACTTAGCTCAAAAGTAATTTCCACAGGAATCATATTATTTATTTTTTTATCGTGGTAGTGGAGGATTGAATAGATATTACCTCCATTATTTGAAATTGGTTCAATTAACTGGATTAATGTTCCTGGATGGTCAGGTAATCGTACTTCTAAGCTTATCATCTCTCATAAACCGATTAAAATTTAATAACATCTATGGTTTCTTTACTATCATTTATTTTTAGATTTTTTTGCTTAATAATTTTTCCTATTACATTTGCTTCTATTCCGTGATTTTTAAAAATATTTATAATTTCTTTACAATTTTCATTTGGAGCTGTTAAAATAAAAGATGTGGTTAAATACATTTTAATATACATCTCCAACGTATAATCAAGTTCTTTTAACTTAGGAGGTATTCCTATTTTATTGATATTAACATTTGCACCAACATTAGAGTATTTTATCAACTGTAAGATGGTGCCAAAAATTCCACCGTTTGAAATGTCTTTTGAAGCATTTACAAGCTTCTTCTCAGCGATAAAGTTCATAGCCTTTCTTTTATTTAATACATCTTCGGATTTTTTAAAAGTTGTTGTATCGAAATATAAGGTACTTGCTTTCCCCACTTTTCCATCAAAATCAACGGCTAAAATTATGTTATCATCAACTTGGGCATTTCCAGCAGATATATAATTATCCTTTTCAATCTCACCTATCATGGTGGAACTAAGTTCATAACAAGTCCCGTGAGGATTAGTGTGCCCCCTAATAATTGGAATTTGAAATTTCTTAGAAGCTTCACAAATACCTTCTAAAATAGTTTTACATTTATTAACATCCCTTACCGACATGATTATACTTGCGGCAATTGGAACTCCTCCACATGCGTAAATATCATCTACACTTACTAAAATACTACTAAATCCCGCTCCAAACGGAAATTTCTCAATAAAACTAGTTTTTATTCTATCTGTAGTAATTAATATATATTTATTTTCATCCTTTATAGCCGCTGAATCCTCACCTATATCTGAAAAAATTCGAGAACTTTTAAACGAATTATAGGCAATATATTGAATTATTGGATTTATTTCTATTTTTTCTATTATGCTTTCGTTTTTTCTTATGGTTTCAGCTATTTTTTCTAACATTTATGTTTCTAATATAAAGCCATTAAAAATTTAATTTAGAAATTACTATATATGAGATAATATTTAATTTTAAAAAAATAATTATTTAAAAATTAATGAAAGAATTATTTGAGACTTCGGTCGTAAAAGGGCTTATTTTTAGCGCCTATGATAAATTAGGTCCTCAACCTATATATGCGTTTCCTAAGGAAATTTCCGAAGATGAAGCTAAAATAATGAAAAATAAAGGCATAATAAATTTAACACGTCGGGATCATATGCATATATCTATCAAAAATTTGAGTATGATCGTTAGTGATTTGGATTATGGAACTCTAGATTTCTTAAATTTGCCCTTCTTCGGAATATTACCTTACCCGGACTTCAACCTTACGTCCCTCACTTTTTATCATTTCATTAAAACTAATTTTTCGGAGAAACAAATAATCTCTGCTTTTTCTATTTTAGTTGATGAAAATCAGCGTAGTTTTTTGTATAACAATTTAGATAAACTTAAATCTTTAATTACAGGATTTTTCTATAAATTTGATAAGGAAATTGAGAATGGATATAAGGAAGTATCTAAAATTGAACCCCTTTTTCGCGAATTACTTTTAAGGTTAATTGAAATTGAAAAGAAACCTTTTGCACCGATTACTAGTAAAAGAAAGATGAAAATCTTATTTGTTGGGCTGGACGATTCGGGAAAGACATCGTTTCTATTAACTATAGATAGGAAATATTCAAAATTGATTGGTTTAAAACCCACCGTGGGTGCAGAAGTTAAATCGATAGAAGCGTTAGGTTCATCAATCTTTCTTTGGGATTTAGGAGGTCAATTTCAATTAAGAGAAAAATATTTGGAAAAATCTCAAATTTACTTATATGAAACTGATTTATTATTTTACTTTATAGATGTTAAAAACAAAGAAAGATTTGAAGAAAGCATAGAATATTTTCAAAACATAAGGAAAGAATTAAAAGAATTTAAACAAAATCCTCCAATTATATTTATATTTTCTAAAGGGGATTTAGACGTTTTAGATACTCCAGAAATCAAGGAAAATATAAAATTTTTAAAAACAAAATTAATTAAAATCACCTCAGAAGAGGAGCCAGAAATTTATATAACGAGTATTTTTTCAGTCTTTAGTATTTTACGCGGTTTCTCTTCAGGGATCTCCAAACTTAGCCCTAATAAAGAATTAATTAATCTTAATCTGAGAAATTTTTCTATTCGCACAGGAATTTATTTATCGCTTTTATTAAATAATGAAGGATTAGTTCTGGCTGACTATTATAGTCCTGAAGCATTAATAATAACAGATATTCAGAAAACAGAAGAATTAAGTAATGATGATAATTTACGCAATATTTTTGAGATAACTGCACCTCAATTTGCTATGCTATATAAAATTTTTTCAAAATTTAAAGCATTGCAAAAAGAAGAGGCGATTTTCAAAATTGCTAATTCTGTAATTCTCTTAAAAAAAACACAAATCGCAGATTTTGATATGTTTATTTTGTTTTTAATGGATGAAGAAAAGAAGAAAACAAAAATAAACAAATTTCTCCCAGATTTTCTGTATCGAACTAGCGATCTACTTATTAGATATATTTCTTAAAAAACTACAACGGCAAAATAAAAAAGGACAGACCTTGGTAATATTGTTGTTTATCTATTGATATATAATTTCTCTAAAGAAAGAAAAATTTTGACCAAGTTCCGAAATACAATTAAACTTGTTCTTAAGCTGTATAGCTCAAAACAAAAGTTTTAAAGGAGTTTTCTCAGATACATTGTCTCTCAATATCCGTTTGCGGTAATATGAATTTATCCCTGAAATCATAGCAATTGAGGGTACAATGCATTTACTAAACTTCGCAGGTCCAAATAAAATAAAATCACTTCCAGCACTTGCGCAATAAGTCATAAGAGAAGCAATAGCACCACATCGTGGGAGATCTCCATACTTTTTAATGAAATTCCAACCATAAATTGCATTGGCAGGGGCAAATCCAGTCGGTATTCCTAATTCATTTTTAATTAACCTTGTTGTTTCAACATTAATTGCGATTGATGGTAAGTCCAAAACCGCTGTATCGACAATGATATTTTCAATATTAGCCTCTTGAGTAATAGGAATTAATTTTTCATTTAATAGCTTTAATTTTTGTTTAGGAAAGATTGCTCTATTGCTAAAAATTAAGATTACAGCATTCTTTATTCCTATTTCTTTTAGTTTTTCAATGCTCTGTTCATTTGTATTATCATCAATACTATTCAGAATTGCACGTTCCAATAATCCTCTTTCTTTTAGTTTTTCCATTGCTGGAACTCGAATAGAATCGTTTAAACCATCAACTAGAAATGGATATTCAACTAAATCTGCAATATATTCACATTCTTTTACAAGAGCCTCTGCAGATGCTCCAACTACATCTACTATTGCTTGCATTCCAGTCTCTTCTATTATGCTTATGAATTCATTCATTTCTGTTTCGACAATATTTTTATCAAAATCTCCTTTTTTCTCGTCCAATAATGCTTCATGTTTAGCGTAAAATACAGTTCCAACCATTACAATTGGATTTTCACCTGGTTGCCCACCAATTTTCACATTTCCTATTTCAACAACTTTCTGTTCCTTCTTAAATTCTAACAATTTTAATCAATCTCTTCTTGATATATTTCAAAAAATTATAATTTTCTATTGGATTTAATCTTTAATTCTCTTTATCTAATCTTCTCTCTTTTTTTGCCTTTATTTTCTTACTTATTAATGTCCCAGCATAAATTATTGAAATAATAAACTCAGGAATCCATCTGTGCATTAACAGCACGATAATCGCAGCAATAAACGAGCTAGCGGCGCTTATTGAATAATGAATATCTATCCAAGCGTAACCAATCCAAAATAAATATAATTGTATAACCATTCGAATAATATTCACAACATAAAATATTATCGATGAAATAATAATAGACTTAGTTTTTCTCCAGATTATATCTTCTTTTGTTTCACGATCTTGACTGTGAGGAGTGCAAATGATGATTCCAGCGAAAACACAGATAGCTTGAATCCCAGTGCAGAATGTTTCAAAATAGATCATTCCTCTACCAGGAATATCAAAACTCCAATAATATTTTCCTACCGGAGAATAAACCGCTTTAGCATTTACTCCCAAGAAATTTAGAAAGAAAACAGTCTGTTTTACGACTATTTCATGTAGCCAATAATTTGCGTGAGTATCAAAAAACAAATAAATTAAATATGACAACACAGGAGCACCAACTGCTAATATCGCAATCGATCGAACAGAAAAAATAAATTTTTTTCCCTCAAATTCTATTTCAGGAAGATCCTTTTGTCCCTTATTATCTTCGATTTTGACAGTTTTCTCATTTCTACTTTTTTCTACACCGTTAGCGTGTTTTATATAATAGTGAAACCGATCTACGATAATATAATTGAGTATTATCAATAATGGTAACATAACAAAGGCCATATTATATCTGATCCACATTTTTATTTCCATTAAAGGAATTGTTGCCCCAATTATAAACGAAAATAATAAATTTAATGCAAGCATTAGCCATATTGAGATTTTCTTTTTCTGAATTTGTCTAATAGATTCTGCCTTTAGAAAATTTAATATAAAGTAAATGAAAATTATTAAGAATAAAATTATGGTAAATCCCATCATAATACCAATTGTTATATCTATTGCGAAAAAAAATATACCAATAAAAAAAGCGATCAGTAAATTAATTGATAGAAATATCCATAATGTAATTTTCCTTTTGTTTATTTGCTCCATATTAATATTTACTCAAATTTATGATGTAAAAGAAAATTCGTAATAACTAAAAAAGATATTTAGGAGAAAATTATAATTTTATTGCAGATTTCAAATTTCTAAGTAAAAACGCTTTTATTAAATTTTTCGTATGTATTATGTCTTGATATTCAATTGTAGCTATGTTTGTATGCATATATCTTAATGGTATCGCAACTAATGCGCATGGTATACCAGACTTCGTCATTTGAATTGCTCTAGCATTCGTGGGAGTAGGACGGGGTTCTGCTTCTAATACATAGGGTATATTTTCTTCCTTAGCAGTTTCAATTAGGATTTTTGTCAATTTTGGATATAAATTAGGACCGGTTGATATTGCTGCTCCAGAACCTAATTTGCATTCATAATATTTGTCTTTGCTTATGCTAGGAAAATCAATTGCATGGGTTACTTCGACCGTTAAACTGATATCTGGAGTAATTTTATATGCTCCAACAGTTGCCCCTCTCACGCCAATTTCTTCTTGAGAAGCAAACAAAAATATTAAATCTTTATCTAAAGTTTCTTTCATTTCGGAAAGTTCTATAATAAGTTTTATTAGAACAAAACAACCGGCTCTATCGTCGAAACTTTTAGAAAAAATTCTTTTATTTCCAATAAATGGTGTTGCTTCTTGTTTAAAAATAATATAATCCCCCACGGAGATATATTTTTTCGCCTTTTCAGCACTTGAAAATCCTGCATCAATAAACAAATCTTCTAATTTACTAGGTTTCTTTTTCTCTTCTTCTTTAAGAAGATGAATAGGTTTCTCTCCAATTACTCCAATGATTTCTTCCCCAGAACTAGAATGAATCGTAATTTCTTGTCCAGGAAGGATTCTTGGATTTTGACCTCCAATTTGAGAAAATCGTATGAATCCATTCTTATCGATAAATCTGACCATTAAACCAATCTCGTCCATATGGGCGTCTAGCATGATTTTTAGTTTATCTTCTTCTGCTTTTGCTTTACCGTTAATAAAGCAAAAAAGATTTCCTAGAACATCAGTTTCAATCTTGTCGCAATAGGATTCAATTGTTTCTTTTATATATTCCCTAATTCTGCTTTCGTTTCCACTACAACTCTGGATTTCAGTAAGATTTTTAATAATTTTAAAATCTTTTTCAAAAGTCATGATTACAGATCATCATAAATTTTTCAATTTATCATTTATTATTATAATAATTTTTAAATATTTTTAAATAATGAAATTACAAAAAATATCGGCGACGTACGTAAAAAATTATAGTGTAGTGATTTAAATGAATAAGGCTAATCAAGAAGTATTTTTTATTCTTCTTTTTTAGGCTGAGGAGGGACCATTTTTTGATCTAGCTAATGCTAAAATTTCGCCAATAATTGCTATTTGTGAAGCTCCTTTTACTTTCCCTCCAACCATTTTTCTGATCCATTTTCCGGTTTTCCAGCCACCAGCACTCAAAAAATCTTCTAGTTTTGCTTCAAAGTAGCCCCACCAATAAAGCTTTTTTCTACTCAAGTTTTTTTTAGGTGTATTTTTTATTCCTTCAACAGTTATATTGCCATCTTTAATTGTAACTAACGCAGCCCATTTTCCATCCAAACAATTAAAAAGAACACGAGTTCTTACACCTTTAATCAAAAATTTGCACTCTTCCGTGTCTTTTACCGAATCTATAGATTTACCTATAGTTCTTGCAAATCCTCTTAGTTTTAGTCTAATAGGTTTCTCTTCTGACATTTTAATCAATCTATGAACTTTTTTATAAAAAATGTATACCTATTTTATTATTTTATTCTTAGACATTTTTGTTTTTCTTTATAAAAAAAGGCAATAATCCTTTTTCGATTTTATTCCTTAATAGATAATTGTTAATGTTAATATAATTTTTTATGTTATTTATACTCTAATGTCGAGGGTAGCGTAAATTATACAATTGAGTAAATCTTTAAATAGATCTTGATTATTATAGTTAATTTAACTAACATCAATCTAAATAAAACTGAAATCGATAAATTATAAAAATCAAAAATAAACTTAAGGAGATTAATATGGCTATTGAAGAAGATCTGAGTGAATGGGAAATTGCTCCAACGGGTAAAATGTTTTCGTATGGATTAGGTTACTGTATTGTTAATTATTTCTTATATTACGGCTTAGCCCCTGTGTTCTTTTATTACCAAGTCGAGATTGGTGTATCCGTGATCTTAGTGGGGCTCGCATTTGTGATATTTGCAATATGGAATATGATTAACGATCCAATCTTAGGGTATTTGACTGAGAGACCGACGAGGTGGACTAAAAAGTGGGGTTTTCGCGCTCCTTGGGTTGTTATTTCCGCATTACCCCTTATAATACTTTTCTTTCTAATATGGGTTCCCCCAACAGGAGCTGATCAGATGACGCTCTTTTTATGGTTTATAATCATAACTTGTTTATTCGATACATTCTTTAGCATCTTTAACGATCATGTATATGGGGGCTATACAAATCAATTCCCAAGTGAATACGAGAGAAGGAGATCGTTCGCAATTGCAACACTTTGCATCGCGTTTGGAGTTATCGGTATGGGGGCTTTGAGTGGGGCTTTCATAACACCTGGAGATCCGAGCTCTTATGTACTTTTTGCATTAATAGCATGTATAATTATGGGTGTTTTGTGTTTTTTTCTTTTTCTCGGAATTAAAGAGTCAGAAGAGATGAAACAAATGTACCTTGATTCATATGAGAAAACTGAAGAGGTAGGATTTTTTAGCACAATGAAAACTGCACTAAAAACTAAAAATTTCTTAGTATCTTTAGCTGGGTATACAATTCAAGTAACCGCGTTGAATTTATTTCTAGCTTCTCAACTCTATTTGTTTAATTATGTATATGACTTGGACTTTGCATATTTTTTATATGCTCAACTGGTAGGTGTAGTAGCAGTATTAGTTCTGATTCCCTTTTGGTCTAATTTCGCTCGTAGGAATGGGTTTAAGAAAACATATTGGATATGCTTTACGGGTCACGGGCTCACTTTCTTACTCTATATATTTGTAACCAGTGTTCCATTACTTCTCATATTTACCTTCATTAATTATGCCTTTTTATCCGGCGAAATTCTTATGCTCCAGCCTGTTGCTTCGGATACTTATGATGAGGTTTCTGTTCAGATTGGAAAGCATGTTGATGCAACTTTAGTTGGAGTTAGAACCTTTTTCTTCCGCATTGCATTCTTAGTCCAAGCTGGTGTCTTTGTAGCGGTATTTCTTGCGACTGGGTTTGTTGCCGAAGCTGGGGCAACACAAACCGAATTAGCTCTATGGGGAATTCGATTCAATGGGCTAATTCTGCCAACAGCAATGTTTGTCGGAATGGCACTAATATTTAGAAAATATTACACCCTTGAAGGAGCCGAAAAAGAAGCACTAATAAAGAAGCTAAAAGACAAGGGAATCTTTCAACATTAAGATGAATTTCAAACAATTATCAAATTAATTTTTATTTTTTTTTTTATTTATTGTTAAATAACACTTGTTCAGAATTTAATTCCGATATGTTTTAAAACTTAAGAGTGGCTCTTTCAAACATAACTCTATTTTAACTAATATTTTATTGCAATTTATAAATATTTTATACTGAAAGGTATCTTTATTTGCAGGTAAAGGATAAAATTTTTTTTATAGGTTACATTCTAATTTTTCATTAGTCAATACATAAGTCATTAGAATTAGAATCTAAAAAGGTAAGTGTAACATGTCTGATAACAATAAAGAAGAACAAAAAGCAGAAGGTAGTGAAGAAGTTAAAGAAAAAGAGGAGGATAAAGAAACAACTGAAGAAAAACAAAAAGCTAAATTTACCTTTAAATGCACTAGATGCGATAAATGTTGTCTAGCTCGGGGTCCAATACCTATTACCATGTGGGATTTAGAATTATGGGCTAAAAATGGAGTAATTGCTAATTTTTTACCTTACTTAGATGTTTATACTAAACCTGATGGTTTAACAGATTTAATTTTAAAACCTTTAGCTCCACCAAAAGAAGATTCTGAAAAAACACAACCTAACACATTTGGAGAAACTCCTATAGAGGAATTATTAGAGGAGAAATGTCCCTTATATAATAAGGATCAAAAAACATGTTTAGTTTATAAAAATCGTCCATTAAGCTGTCGTACATATCCTCTCGAGTTTGACGGCAAAAATTTTAGTGTTGTTGATGTAGACTGTCCAGGAATTGGGGAAGAAGGTATGATGAAGGAAGAACTGAAAGAAATGAGGGAAACAGCAAAACAAATGAATTATGAACTCACTCGCATGAGGATTGCTCTACCAGTTCTAAATCAAATAATTTCCAGCAATTTTATGAAGGTTCTGATGAGGCAACAGGTCGAAGCAATGAGCAAAATGAGCGACGAAGATAAAGCTAAACTTGACGAAATTTTCAAAAAAAATCAAGAACAAAAAGAATAATTTTTCTATTTATTTTAGGCATAGATATGAAAGAACTGAAAATAAAAAATTCCAAAATTAAATTGAAACAAGGCGACATTACTGAATTAGATACTGATGTAGTTGTTAATGCTGCTAATGCTCAACTAATGATGGGGGGTGGTGTTGCTGGAGCAATTCGAAGGAAAGGCGGTCCTGCCATTCAAGAAGAGTGTAATGAAATCGGTGGAACTTTTGTAGGTGGTGCAGTTATAACGACAGGAGGAAATTTGAAAGCAAAACATGTGATTCACGCAGTTGGTCCGAGAATGGGGGAGGGCGGTGAGGATGAAAAATTGAAAAATGCAACGCTGAACAGTCTGAAATTAATGGACGAGCATAAATTGAAAACAATAGCATTTCCTGCAATTTCAACAGGAATTTTTGGATATTCAATTAATAGATGTGCGAAAATGATGATATCCACAGTTAAAGAATATTTAAGGAGAGATACTCAAATTGAAGAGGTCATTTTCTGCTTATATACATCATCCGATTTTGATGTTTTTGAAAAAGAATTGAAGTAAGTAAGAAAGATTATTATATTTTTTTTATAATTTTCACTTTGAATGGTTCATGAATTTGGAACTGTTTATTAATTAAGTTCTCTATTTCATGCTTAACTTTCAATAACTGAAAATCGTCATATATATAATCGGTTTTAAATTCTGTTTTTATGATTATATTGACATATCTATCTTCCTCTGTTATTTCCAATGCTTCCAATACCTTCTCTAGTTCTTCCATTCTTTTCTTTCTTTCTTTTTCTCTACGTTTTATATATGATTCATCTGGTTTTTCTAGCTTAGCACCCTGTTTAAAGAAATCTATAAC
>JBHLQY010000031.1:0-24784 GCA_048883105.1 Candidatus Thorarchaeota archaeon
AAAGATCTTGAGGATATCTGTTATCAAATGTTTTCAAGATATTATACTAAGCAAATGAATTGGGATCATCGAAGAACTTAACTTAATTATGGATGAAAAAAAAAATTAGAAAGAAAATAGTATTCAGTTAATTGCAGTCCAAATTACAGCCCTTCCTTTTTTACTTGTCCGTTTAATTTTTTTGGTTCTCTCTAAATCGGACATTAATTTCCAAATTTGACTTGATGTCAATTTGAAATATCTCCTTAATTCTGGTGTAGACATCTCCGTTCCATCTAATAAAATCACAATTAATCTTTTAATTTCTTTGATTATATTTTCACTTGATTCATCAGATTGTTCTTCCTCTTCAACGAGGGTTTCCATTTCAGTTCTAATTCTATTAGCAACTTTGTTTAATAGGGAAATATTTTTTTCAATACCATGTGGTTTCATGAATAAGCAGCATAGTTCTAAATCCTGTGGAAAAGCAACAATATAAAATTTATCGTATAATATTGCTCTTGGTTTTTTACCAGCATTTCCGCCTCGGAAAGCAAGATAAAAATTCATGGCGAAATCGTCCAGATTCACCACATCTTTTGATCTGTTATCGTATTCTTTTTTCCATTTAAGAAATGGACCGTCAATCATATCAAAACCAATTAATGCTGCTCCAAATAATTCATTCTCGTTAAAATTCACTTTATTTCAACCCCCTTCCTTACTGCCACTTGATTTAATTCATTTTTTATAATATTCATTAATTCTTTTAAACCTCTTCTTAATAACACTTGATTTAATTCTTTTTTAATTATATTCATAAATTTTACTCGTTCTGAACGGTTTATAGCCGTTAAACCATAAGTTTTTACCTGAAGTACATCCTCAACTCTATTTTGATCCATCCTACCATCGATTTTACATAAGTCTTGCTTGTTTGCGATGGCAATTATAGGGCAATCATCATCAACAATATCGTTACTAAATTCAATTAATTGCCGAGAATTTAAAACATTTAAAGGAGTGGAATCAGTAACTATAACTACAAGGTCTGACCCTACAAGATATTCTTTTAAATAAGAAAGATAAGCTTTCTGACCTCCAAAATCCCATACTTTAAGATTAAAATTGCCATATTTAACTTTTTTAAGATCGAATCCTTGTGTGGGGAAATATAATCTATCAATCGTATCCTCACATAACAGCTTCAAGATGGTCGTTTTGCCCACGGCAGGATGTCCTATTATAGATATTTTTATTAAATCGTTTATATCCGAACTTAACATTTGTGAGTTAAAATTATGAATGCTTTATTGAAGAAAAATGAGAATATATGAATATTAACCTTGATATTATCCATATATTATCTTTTAATAGGATTTAAAAAATTCCTGTAATTTGAATATTATAATAGAAAAGCAGCAATATTAAAGAGAAAAAGGTTGGTACTATTAAGCTAAGCGTTAATAGTCTTTGAGAAACTCTTATACATTCTTGTAATGTGGTAATAATTGTATCAAAATATTTTGGATTGCCCCAAATTTTAACATCTTTTACGATTGAATCAGTATAATGAAATTCAACTGGCTCTAAATCAGTTTCAGCCATTTGTAATAATGCTTCTAATTTTTCTATGATAAAATTTAATTTTATTTTATCCCCAATAGGAGAATAACCTCTACTGGAGAACTGTCTTGCAACTGTATGTGAATCTGAAGTTGTAATCTCGCCTCTTTCGATTCCTCTATTTTGAAGTGCGTTTAAAATATATGACCGTATATCTACATAAGCGTTATTACCATCAAAATGAATAAATGCGGTTTTTTGCTCGGTAATTGAATTTTTAAAGAGATGGACAACCATACCACCAGATCCGATTCCATCTTTTTCATTAAATTCCTTTAAAGGGTCTTTTGCTACGCCATATAATAAATGAATCTTTTGATCCTTCTCTTTCTTTTTGCTCGCAATAAATTTATTTGAAACATTAATTAATTCCTTACCTTCAATTGTGTCTTTTACAATTAGATGTTCATCGTCTATTATTGAATTATGAGAATCGATAATCATGATTTCTTGAAACTTATTTTCGGTTGATTGAGCAATTTTCCTAATTTTATCCCCTATTTCTGCTTGTATATCGTCAGAAGGGAGAGGATGACGTGTTAAAAATAAGATCGGCGTGTTTTGTACAATCGTTCCAATAACTTTGGAATTATTTGATATTTTTCTTGAAAAATCTATTATTTCATTTGTCCAAACGGCATCAGAATTGTTCTTTAAATTTCTAATATCTTTTTTAATAACGTCAATCACTTTGGCTACATCCTCTTGTTTTGTTAAATTTTGTGTATGATCAGTTGTAGTATGATAAACCGTTGTTCCTGGAATATCTTGTAGATTTTTATATATTTGTTCTGGTAAATCTGATGAACCGCAAGTTTTGAAAGGACCAAAATGAATGTGGGGCACTACAAATAATCCTTTAATTGTTTTCTTTTTTTCACTTCTAATAGCGAGATATTGTAATCTTACACTAGAATCAACTCCAATTTTATCGAAAATTTGTTCAATTTTTTCGTCATTTCCAGTTGTCATCATCGAAAGTACAAAAGCACGGATGAACGGATATCCTCCAAGTCCAGTCGCTTCTCTATAAATATTGCTTACATGAAACATCCCTCGTGCGTAAGGAATCGTAAAAATTAAAGCACATGTGGAAAAAAAGAGTATTGCACGGATAAAAAATATTAATGATAATTGAGCCGTATATATGCTATAGAGTGAAATACTAGCTACTGGTTGTACCAATGCTAAAATGAAATGACCATACTTGCCCGCAGTCGTAAAAGAAAAATATATGACAAATGCTAAAATATATGAAACTATTATCCCTAACATGAAGAAAACTTCACGAAAAGTAATATTTCTAAAAAATATACCTAATAATTGCCCAAAAAGAAAGCTTCCTCCAATCACAGAATTAAAAATTGCGTTCAATTGAATAGCCCATCCGCTTGGAGGTGCTTTCAATATTGGTGCCTTTTTGTAATAAGATAAAGTTAAAATAGCTCCAATTAAAGAACTGGACATAAAAATTCCGTAAATTTGAATAAAATATCTAATCAATCTTAAGTCCCACGAACCAATAAGTAGTCCTTGAAAAATCGTTGATAGGATGCCAATCAAAAGAGGCATACCAAAGAAAATGGAATAGGCTGGAATTTTTGAAGAAAAAAGTTCGACATAAGAAAATATTCCAGGCACTTTTCGGCTTGGTTGTTTTTGTACAAACATGATGTTTTTTATTATTATATTTCGAATTTGTTAATGAATAGAATTATCTCAAATATTGCTATTATCTCGTATGTTAGGTTTTATTTATATTAATCTATGTTTCTTATTTAAAAAATTATAAATAATTGAAAGACTATTAAAGAAATATAGGAAATAATAAATAAATGTACTTAGCAAATAGATTTTTAAGTACTTTCATTTTAAAAACATTCAATTTATTTAAAGTAAAATTCCAATGTATTTTAACGTAGAAAAGAAGTTTGATTTAAACGTAAACGATATTAAGAATCCTGTTATTTTGATAGGATGGCCCGGAATAGCTTTAGTTGCTAAATTAGCAATATCTTCAATTAAAGATGCTATAGACGCAAAGTTATTTTTAAACATAGAATATTTTGATTTTCCACCTAAAAGTACTGTTGAGAAGGGATATTTAGGGATACCAATAGCAGAAGTATATTATAAATCAAAAGAACCTAATGATATTTTCATCTTAACAGCAAATTTTCAACCTCAATCACCTGAAGGTGTTTTTGAATTTACTTTGAAGTTTTGTGAAGAAATGGAAAAAATTTGTGGAAAAGGAAATATAAAAATGTATGTAAGCACAGGGGCACTAGTTTCTGATAAAGTCTCTGATAATCCAAAGGTTCATATTTGTGGCACTGATAATGATTTAATGTCATCGTTTTTAGAGTTAGACAATACTAAAACGATGGATGGCGGAATAATCGCAGGTGCTAATGGAATATTGCCAGCATATGCAGGTGTTAAAGGATTCGCTCCAGGAATCTGTTTGTTGGCTGAAACGATGCCACTACCAATGATGAGTTTAGACCCCCGAGCTTCAAAGGCATTAGTTCAAATTTTAAAAGATTATTTCAAAATAGACATGGCTTTTGATGAATTGGATAAGAAAATTAAAGAAATGCAGAATGTATTTGATTCTTTTAAAAAACAAGCAGATTATTTTATGAAAGGTTTTCAGGAGGATAAAGGAACAGATAGTTATTTTCGCTAATACCTTATTTTTTTCTTCTTTTAAAAAGAGATTGAACATATTATTCAAACAAATTTTTAATTAAAAAATACTTTATTTATATAAAAAATTATAAATAATTTAGGTTGAGATTTGAAGTTTTTTAAGCTATTTACACCTTTTAAGATAAAAGATATTGTTATATCTAATCGAATCGTAATGCCTGCTATGCATTTAAACCTTGCCGATAATGGTTATATGACAAAAAAATTAAAAGATTTCTACGTTGAGCGAGCAAAAGGAGGGGCAGGACTTATTATTGTTGGGGGTTGTTACGTGGACATTTATGGGAAGGGGCTTCCAAGCATGATTTCTATTGAAAGCGACGATTACATTCCAAAAATGATAGAATTTACTGATGCTGTTCATAATGCGCGTGATGATGTTAAAATCTGCGCTCAATTATACCACGGAGGAAGATATACTTTCCCTCAAATAATAGGAAGAACTCCAATATCTTCTTCTGCAACTTATAGTAAGTTTAGCAAGTGTACACCACGAGAAATGAATATCGAAGATATAAAGCGAGAACAACAAGCCTTTGCTGATGCTGCATTACGAGCAAAAAAAGCTGGATTTGATTGCGTTGAGATATGTGGATCTGCAGGGTATCTAATGGATCAATTTTTATCTCCATTCGTTAATAAAAGAACAGATGATTATGGGGGAGATTTTGAAAACAGATTGAGATTTCCACTTGAAACTATTGAAACAATAAAAGATACTGTAGGAAATGATTTTATTGTCGGAATGAGGATGGCGGGTGACGATTTTGTACCTGGAAGTTTGACATATAAAGATAAACCCCCTATTGCTAAAGCGTATGAGAACACTGGAATAGATTTTATAAATATTACAGGTGGATGGCATGAAACAAGGACTCCTCAACTTACTATGGATGTACCTGAGGGATGCTATACCTATTTAGCAGATAATGTTAAAAAAAATGTCTCCATTCCTGTTTTTGCGTCTAATAGAATAAATGATCCCGTTATGGCTGAGCAGATGTTAATGGCTGATAAAGCTGACGCAATTTGTATAGGTCGAGGCTTAATTGCTGATCCGTATTTACCGATGAAAGCGCAAAAAGGAGATCTCCGCGATATAATGAATTGCATCGCCTGTAATCAAGGTTGTTTTGACAATGTTTTTCGAATGATGCCTATAGCTTGTTTGAGAAATGCAAGAGCTGGTAAAGAAGCTAGAACCAAATTAAAGGCTTTAAAAGAGAAACGAAAAGTGATGGTGATTGGTTCTGGTCCTGCAGGATTAGAGGCAGCAAGAATTGCTCGAATAAGAGGCCATGAAGTTCATATTTTTGAAAAAGATGAGAAGATAGGAGGCTTACTGAATGTTATATGGATTCCACCTGGAAGAAATGAATTTAAAAGGATGATTGAGAATTATACATATTGGATCCAGAAACATAAAATAAATTTACATCTGGAAACAGAAGCATCAATTGAGACGATAAGAGAATTTGATCCTGATGTTGTGCTTGTTGCAACTGGTTCTACCCCAATAAAACCTCCGATATCAGGTATTAATGGAAAAAACGTTTTCTGGGCTAACGATGTTTTTACTGGGGACGCGCCCATAGGTCAAAATAATGTAATAATTGGAGGTGGTGCTACAGGCATTGAATTAGCACTTTACATAGCAAAATATGGTGCGTTAAATCTTGAAGCGTTTGAATTTCTTACTTTTTACAAAGCATTAGAACCTGAAGTCGCTCTTCGAATGTTACACAAAGGAGAAAAGAGAGTAACTGTTTTAGAAAAATTACCAAAATTAGGATCAATCCTCGGGAGAACAACAAAATGGGTATTGCTTGATAAATGCAATAATTTAGGTATTAGTCTTATTACCGGTGCCAGTATTACCGAAATTGGTGAAAATTATGTAAATTATACAGACGGTATGGGAAAAGATCAAGTTATTAAAGATGTCGACACTGTTTATTATGCAACTGGTGTAGAAGCTAATGATGATTTATTTAAAGAGATTAAATCTTTAGGAATTGAAGTTCAAAAGATCGGCGATGCGAGAAAACCTGCTACAGTCATGGAGGCAATTGAAAAGGGCTATAAAACTGCTAATGGAATTTAAGATTTAAATAAAAATATTTCTATTAATTTTCATATTCAAAAATCTTTAAGTATTAAACAAATAATAAGATATTGATTACATTTGCAGAATATGAGTGCTTTTAATACAAATAAAAATAGGATTCAGAATGAGATTTACACTAAATTAGAGAGTATTAATGAGCAATCTCGAAATTACATTAATGATGTTATTGTTATCATTAATAGAGAAATCGGAATTGATAAAATTACATCAATATTTTTATTTGGAAGCCAAAGAGAAATAGAAAAAAGAAATTCCGAATATACTTCTATCTCAGATTGCGATTTACTTATTATTTTTAACGATAATGTTCCAGATTTTTTTATAAAAAAGATTGAAAAATACTTCCTCGCTTTAGAAAATAAACATAACTTTCGAGTGGAGACTAATTCTAAATTTGTAAATAAATTTTTAGATGTAGTTCACTCAACAACTGGAATGTTTGTGAGTCATTTTTTAACCAAGAAAAAATATTGGGAAAATAAAATTTTTCACAAAATATTTCGGGTAAATAAAGTATTCTCCAAATTAATTGCACCAAAAAAAATAGTATTGTGTAGCGTAGTAGCAAATAGTAGCCTACTTTACGGAAATGACTTGAGAGAGATTGTTAAAAAGATTGAGATCTCGCCTCTAGACATGATAAAAAGCTTATGCATGAATTTAATAGTATTATTCTTATCAATTCCTACTTCAATGTTGAAATCTTTTAATTCAATAAAATATCAATTAGAAGCTGTAAAATGGAGTTTAAGGGCTGCAAATTATTATGCTTTTGAAGATTCGAAATCTCTAGAAGAAATTTCTGCTCGATTTACGCTTTTTGAAAAATCAGGACGCCTTCTACAGTATATAAGACATGCTAAAGTTTTCTATAATAGATTTCTAAACTTAAGAAAAAATCCTAAGAGAGACTTAGGTTTTATGCTTCGATGTCCATTTAGAATTCTTAAAATTCACTTAAAAGGCATACTTTTCAAAAAAATGGCAAAAAAAAGGAATCAATCATGATAAAGTTCGCTTTAATTTTATATTTCCTTAAGATTTTTATATTTTCAAGGTTATTATTTTAATGTAAACGTATTCAAAAATTGGTTTAAAAAATATGGAAATTAATATAAGAGAATTATTCTTGGACATACTTTCCATCGTTAAATTCGAGCTCAAGTTCTATAAAGATAAAGAATCACCCATGTTTGAAAGAATAGTAAAAACCAGGGTTTTTCAACAAAAATTACAGAAGCTAAAAGACTTTATAATGTCTTATTTTGAAATTATGTACAAAGATAAAGAGAGCCCGATAAACAAAGCAGCTTTAAGAGCCCAACTCGATAATATTGCTCGGATTACAAATTATTACGACGATTTATCGAGTTTTTACAAGGACCATACAGAATTATTAATTACTAAAGAAAAAATTCAGGGATTAATTGAATATAGCCATATTGAAGTTTTATTCCTCATTTTCACGAATATTTTGGACTGGGAACATTACAAAAGTAGCCTCCTCTTCCCAACTAACAAAGCGAAAGAAAAAACGCTAAAAGAATTTCTAAATAGACTTGCTAGTAGCGACATAAAAGATGTTGATGATATTATAGATCTTGAACAAGAAATTGATATATTTGTTCAAGCAATCGAAGTTTAATTCGAAGCAAAAGTTACAAATAATACTTTTTTTTAACTTTTTTTAAGAGATTCTAATAATTTTCGCGTGAGCTATAAATAGGTTTCCAATTAGGGAAAAAAATTTTTAACAGAAAATTTTAAATTTATTTTCTACAATTTAATCCAAAAAAAATATAAGTGTGAGTCAAGATGTTATTTATTGGTATTAGGAATAACAAAAACGAGCAAAACTAATTTAATATGGATTGTATCGATAAAATTTTAGACTTTTATAAAAACCAAGAAATTTATAAAGTTAATGAAGTAAAAATTCGTCTTGGTAAAATATTAATTGAATTGATGAATGATCTTAATAATCCTTCAAATTTATTTAGAGTCCGAAATTGTTTAATCTTATTGATAAATTTATTTTTTGACGTTGATTTTCCAGACCATCTACATAAACAAGGAAAATCGCTAAGTAATTTATCTGAAGATGAGCTAAATATAGTTCATGATTTGCTTAAATCAGAATTAAATTGTGATTTAACTTAAGAAAGGATTAAAAGCTTTAAAAGACTTTTAAATCTTTCAAGAAATGTTTAAAGGATTCGTCATAATCGTTAAAGTATTGCTCTATTTTCTGTAAGATTTCCGTAATTGCCTTTTTTAGTTTGCTATCTGAGTCTAAGGTGTCTATAATGACGCTGGAAAGGTCGATTTGATATTCAGATGTTAATTCTGTAATTTTTGATAGATCTTCTTTACGAATACCAATTTTTTCTAATTTAATAAAAACCGAATCAATCTCATCCTTTAGTTTTCTTGTTGCTTTCAAGGATTTAACACACTTTTTGTATAAATCTTGTTCTTTTTCGTACATAATCGATTCTTCTTCAGGAATTATATCTTTTTCGTCTCTCTCATTTAATCTTTCTTGTAGAAGATGCTTAGTCCTGTGATAAGTATTTATGGCTTCATTAATCTTTACCATAGATTTAATTAAATCGAATTTACGAAGTAACCTTGCCTCAATTATCTTTAAATACGCAACTTCATAGAAAATTTGAAGTTCTCCAAAGGTACTTTTCTCCCAGTGGCCTATTCTTAGCTTAAGTTCTCTTAACTGCTCGAACAACAGATCTTTCTCTTGAATACTTAGATCATTGTTCTTAAGTTCGTTGTATACCGAATTTGCTTTTTCTTTAACTAATAAAGCATTGCGTTTCAATATTCCTGCTTTTTTTTCAATGTTTGTAATGCTTCTTGATTCGCCTTCTCTTTCAACCCAACTAAATATTCTTATTGCATCATTTAGCAATTTATTGAATTTTTCCGTATCTGAGTCTAAATAATATTTTGAATCTTGAACTTTTTGGATTGCTCTATCCATTTGGACTTCGAACTCAAAAATATGATCAACAAGAGTTATTTGTTTTCTTTCTGATAATACTCTTGATTTCACATACATATCATCTTCTACGCTTTTGCTTACAATATACCAAAGAATAGCAGCGGGGATCCAAAATACTATTGCGAACAACATCATATTGTAAATACTTCCAAGCCATGTAATTAACATAAAAGAGATTAATAAAGTAATGCCTTTACCTATTTGCTCTGAAAGATTAAAAAATGAAGCTGCGGTTCCCTTGTGTTCAGGCATATTAACATCAATTAAAACCGCATTCCTATTTGCAACTGGTCCAGCAGCCACAGTGGTTCCGATTAATCCAAATATAAAATAAAAAATATAATTCGGATAAACTCTGAATATTGCAGCAATAGTTAAAAAGATATATCTCCAAATCTCTCCAGTTGGGATGGGATGGGGATAATTAATACCTAATTGATCAACGCTAATAGGTTGAATGAAAAACATAGTTAAGATATATAAAGGTATCGTTATTATCATACAAACAGTTGCTAATCGCGCTCGATTTTTTTTATTTCTTTTAAATAAAGCATCTCCTATGCGCGAAAGTAACAGATTTCCTATAATATATCCTATCCCAACCATCCCTGCGAATATGGATGCTGTTTGTAGTCTTATTTCGTCTGGTAATTCAGCAAAAAAATGTAGTGCAAACATGGAAGTCAAAAAATATACTAAAATCGTTCCAGGTATAATTGCAAAAAAGCCCTGAATTGTTAAGTATCGATTTGTTTTTTTTTTAACAATTTGGGCTAAATCTGAAGTTGATATTCTATAGCTATATTCTAAACTTAATTCGGCTAAATCTAATAATTCGTCCTCGCTTGCACCTCTCTGGGGTATTTTTACAAAAAAAAGGATTATTATAATAAAAATGCTAATCATTGCCAATAGAAAAAACGGGAATCTCCAACTTGTAATGGGCCCTAAAAAAGAAGATAACGCTTGACCAATTCCATTAGATACTGAACTTAAAATAGCGAGCATTCCAAACCATCCTGACCGTTCTTCAGGAGGAATTGCATCTGAAATAATAGAATAACCTACTGGCAAAACACAACCAAGCCCAGCTCCACTTAGCATTCTTGAGATAACTAACATTTGATATGAGAAGCTAAAAGAAGTTAGTAACATTCCTATAGTCCAAGAAAAAGCTCCAGCCATTATGACCTTGCCTCTATCAATACGATCTGTATAATAACCCCAAATCAATGCGAAAAATGCGCTGAATAAAATAAAAAAGGCATCAGGAATTGCTATAAGTGCCTCAGGAATACTAAATTCTTCTTGAATCGAACCGTAACTAGGAATTAACATATTGGCACATGCGATAGAGACGAATAAAAGAAGCACTACCAATAATATCGGAATTAAATCTTTTTTCGAGATTTTAGTTAACGGGATTTAAATTACACCTTAATTTAAAAGATTATAATTTAATAAGAATCGTCAATTAAAAAAATTTTCAACCTAAATACATTAATAAAATTGTGTTTTAAAAACAATGACAGAAGAACTTTAATTCCAATAATAATGATTCAAATGAGTAAAAGGACCACATTTATTTCATAAAGAGTGGAGACGGCGGGAGTCGAACCCGCGGCCTTTTGCATGCCAAGCAAACGATCTTCCACTAATCCACGTCCCCAATTTATCAAAGTTATGTTCTATTAAAAACTATAAAAAAAGTCTGAAGACCATACATCAAAGGTAAATAATAAACAATTTTTAATAACAATTATGATTTCATGAGAGAGTTACTTTTGAAGTACTAAAACACTCCCATCTTTTTGTCCTATATACGCTTTTGAAGCCAATCCTATGAAAAAACCGGTATCTATCACGCCAGGAATCGTTAATTTCTCGTCAAGCGCTATTGGATTCTCAATTATTCCAAAATCTACATCAATAATAAAATTGCCATTATCAGTTATTAAAGGACCCATTTTCGACTTTGCCATTCGAAGAATAGGTTTTCCTCCAAGTTTTTCGAATTTTTTCATAATAGGACCGTGAGCCATTGGAATAACTTCAATCGGCACTCCATTTTTCCATTTTTCTCCTAATTTTTCTGAATTTTTTCTGTAATCAACAATAATTACAACTTTTTTAGAATTTGACGCAAGAATTTTTTCTTGAACATGACAGCCTCCGCCTCCCTTGATTAGATTAAGATTTTTATCTATCTCATCCGCGCCATCGATATCTAAATCGATTTCTGGATATTGATCTAATGATGCCAAATTAAGCTTATTATCTATTATTAATTGATATGATTGAAAAGATGAGGGAATACACTTTAAATTTAAGTCGTTCTCTCTATTTAACTCAGCTATTTTTTTCACAGCATAAACTACAGTAGAACCACTACCTATACCTAAAACCATATTTTTTTTAACATTATCTTCTACTGCTTTTTTTGCTGCTTCTTCTTTCCCTAATTCGATTAAATTTTCACTCATAATTATCCAAAGTTATATTATTTTTTTAATAAATTAAGAATTCGAATTGCAAGATATGCAGCATTATCACCTCTATCAATTCCAACACATCCTACTGGTACACTAGGAGGCATTTGAACAATCGAAAGTAACGCGTCTAAACCACCTAATTTCGCACTTACGGGGACGCCAATAACAGGTTTGTCTGTCTTAGAGGCAATTACGCCAGGTAGTGCTGCAGATAATCCTGCTATAGCAATATATACTAATGATTCGCAAGACTTAAGATATTCATCTAATTTTTCGGAATCTCTGTGAGCGGATAATATTTTTAACTCATAGGTAATATTATTTTCTTTTAAAACATTTTCTGCCTTTTCGTAAACTTCGTTATCTGAGGCACTGCCAGCAATTATCGAAATTAAAGTCCTTTTTTCCATAATTAAACAAAACTTTAATAGAATTTTAAAATTTCTTAAATTAAATTTTAAAATATTGAATCCATATAAAAAAAACTAAAATGAGATTGTTAAAATGGCAAAAAGCTTAAAAGAGGCATGGCTTGTCGATTATGCAAGAACTGCCTTTTCTCGTTCTAGACCTGGAGCCCCTGAAAGAGATGTTTTTGGTGATCAAAGAGGAGATGAGCTTGTAGCTCATTTGTTAATGAAATTTTTTGACGAAAAATTAGCTAATAAAGGAATTGAAAAGAAGGATATTGAAGAAGCTTCAATAGGAACCGCGATGGGAGTTTATGAATGTTGGACTTATGGCGGTAGACTTCCATTATTTATGGCAGAATTTCCCGTTGAAACGAGCGCATTTTTTATTGATAAACAATGTGGATCTGCTGGTGCGGGCTTACAAGTTTTAGCTATGGAAATAATGACAGGAAATACTAAATGTGCTTTAGCCACAGGCGTAGAACATATGACCCGTATTCCAATGCAAAATGATTGGATCAGACCCAATTTGGGTATGGTTAGCAAGAATGACAAATGGTATAGACCCCAATATGATATTATGACAACCATTAATATGATTCAGACTGCACAGAAACTTTACGAGCAAGAATCGCCTTATTTCACCAAAGAAGATTTAGATAAATTTGGAGTGAGAAGTCATAATTTAACCGTTCAGAATCAAGAATCAGGATGGTTTAAGGGAGAAATTATCCCTATTGAAGGTCATAAAGAAGGAAATCCCGACGAGAAAATGATGATTGATAGGGATATGGCAGCAAGAAAATCAGACTTAGCAACAGTGGCAAAATTGCGCCGATTATCAAGACCGTTCTTTTTAAAGCAAAATGTATATGGAGAAGATCTTGGTGGTAGAAAAGGATATATGGAAAGAGAAGGAACTAAAGAAGGAGTTATAACTCCAGGAAATTCTTCTCCATTAAATGCAGGAGCTACAGCATGCGTTCTAATGGAAGCTCAAGAAGCTGAAAAAAGAGGAATTAACCCAATGGCGAAAATAGTCTCACTTGGCTGGGCAGCAGTAGATCCAAGCGTAATGGGGCGTGGACCTGTACCAGCGAGTATAAAGGCGTTAGAACAAGCTGGTTTAACTGCTGATGATATTGATTATTGGGAAATAAACGAGGCATTCACAATCGTTTCTCTAAATTGCATGAAAGCCTTTAATATCCCTGAAGAAAAAGTTAATGTTATGGGAGGTTCTACTGCTATTGGTCATCCTTTAGGTGCTACAATGATTAGACTCACTGGTACGTTAGCAAGAATTTTAAAAGATAAAAAAGCTAAATATGGAATTGCAAACGCTTGTTGTGGTGGCGGCCAGGGGATCGCTGTTTTATTGGAAAATCCTGACGCATAAAACGAATAAAAGGATTATTTCTTCTCTTTTTTTTTTAATTTTTTAGTAATTTTGTCTTCTTTTTAATTTTTTAGTATTGCTTAAAATTTAACATTTAAAAATGTCAAATTGCAAAATATTTATATATTAAAGCAATAAAAATATAGATATCAAAAAATCAAAAATAAAGTGAAATCAAAAAAAGTGTATTGAGAAAAATGCCTGTTTACAAGAGTATTCAATTAGTTGGAACTTCAGATGTTAATTGGGCTGATGCTGTAAAAAACTGTTATGCAGAGGCCAAGAAATCCTTACGTGGAATAAGGAATATACAAATAGTCGAATCCGATGTTAAAGTTAAAGAAGATGTAGATAAACTTATATATCGAGTCAGAGTTCAAGTTAATTTTGAAATTGAAAGGTAATTCTGATTAAAACCGTGTGATAGGTGAATGGTGAGTCCAGGATATAAAAGTATACAATTAGTTGCTACAAGCGATAAAAATTGGAAAGACGCGGTAATGGAAGCATATAAGGTAGCTAAACAGTCTATCCACGGTATACGGACGATTCAGATTCTCCAACGGGATGTAAAAGTAAAGGAAGATGTAGACAAACTTATTTATCGTGTTAGAGTTAGAGTAAACTTTCAATTAGCTGAAAGATAAACAAATCTTTATTATTTTTTTTTAATTTAATTATATGAGAAAATCAAATCAGAATGAGTGAAGCAGAGTTAACATTTTGGAGATATCTTATTGGTGGTATTATTGTATTAGTAATTATTATAATTTGCTGTATAATACACAATAAACTAATAAAAAAGTAATAATATCAAATTCTTTTTTTATAATTCTTTCCCACATTTATCGCAGGATAAATTTAAACTAATATAAATTAAGAAAATAACAATAGACAAAATTATTATCCAAGTTCTTTGTCATACCAAATAAATTGGGATTTTTTTAATCCTAATTTTAATAGCAAACTACGTAAATTCCCGTCAGAATCGGGACAGATAATATTAAATTTATCTATTCCTAAAGTTGATGATATATAATTCAAAAGTTCTCGAATTACCATTTCTTCTATTCCTTTCTTGTATGCATCGTCCTTTCTAGTTAAAATTTGGTGAATTAAAACCCTATCGTTACCGAGATAATCTCTGAAAATAGTGTACGTACCCCAACCAACCATTTTTCCATCTTCCTTAGCCATAACCATTGAGTTCCGATACTGCAGATTTAACGATCTTTTATTTAACTCATATTCGAATTTATTCCAATTAGAGTCAAAATAGGATTTGTTCTTAATAAAATCTTCAAATAACTCTTTAAGGTCGTCTCTATCTTTTCTTGGGTCGTATCGCTCAATTGTTATCAATTTTGATTTTCACCGTTTTTTAATTGTATGTAATATAATTCTTCTTTAATAAAAATTCTTTTTTATTAGCTAAAACAATTAAAAATGACTAAATATGAGTCAAAAAACAACAGATTCTAAAAATAACGAGAAAAAGAAAGTTTCAGTACCGTTTAAATCCTTAAGCGAAGGTGTAATTGTGCCAAAACCTTCAAATCTATGGGATGCTGGTGCTGATGCTCGTATTATGGGCTTTTTAAAAATCGTAAAAAAGGAAGGTAAAAAAGAATTAATAGAAATCGATTCAGATTCATATATATTAAAGCCTCTCGAGCGAATAGGATGCCCATTAGGCTTCGCTACTGCTATTCCAGAGGGTTATTATTTTAAAGTAGTTCCTAGAAGTGGTTTAGCGTTATGGGACGGGTTATCCATTGTTAACACTCCAGGTACAATTGATTCTGGTTTTAGAAACGAATGGATGGCTATTGTTGTTAATCTTTCAAATAAAGAGGTTACTTTAAAGAAAGGAGATCGTATTTGTCAAATTATTCTCGCTAAAATGCACGATTACGAATTTATTAAAACTGATAAGTTGCCCGATTCTGAACGAGGATTAGGTGGTTTTGGTTCTACTGGAAAAGGTTGATTTCCAAACGTCTCTTCTAAAAATTTTAGTTATAAAATAAAGTTCAAATTATTTACTTAATTTCTTGAATTATCAATTATTAGATTATCACATCTCTTTAGGCATAAAATTTGACCAAATTAAACGAAAAGAATTCACCAAATTCGATTGATATAAGCGAAGATCCATCGAAAGAACATTTTCTCTACAGAATATTAAATCCTAATAGCATCTGTGTATTTGGGGCAAATAATAATTTATTAAATACTATGGGATCGATGCAATTACACAATATCATCAGAGGAGGAATTTCAAAAGATAAAATTTATCCTATTCATTTGAAATTAGAGGAAGTACAAGGTATAAAAGCTTATAAATCAGTTTTAGATTTACCAAAAACGCCAGATTTAGCATTTTTAATTCTACCACCGAATATTGTCCCTCAAATTCTTGATGAATGTGGGCAGAAAGGGATTAAGCGAGCTATAATCACTTCGGGGGGTTTCAGAGAAAGTGGACCAGATGGCATGAAATTATCTAAACAAATAGACGAAATAGCTAAAAAATATGATATGAGATTCATCGGACCTAATTGTCTTGGCATATATAATGGATATTTTCAGTATCCAGAAAAGGAAGATACTTATATCAATACATTTTGGATTTACGTACCACATAAAAGAGGTAATATATCGCTTGTAAGTCAATCAGGGACAATAGCAGCTCAGACTGCTTGGCATTCAAATAATCTTGGAGTTAAAATTGGTAAATCTATTTCTGTAGGAAATGAAAGAAATATTGATATCGTCGATTTTTTGGAATTCTTTAAAAAAGATCCTCAAACAAAGGTTATTGGATTATATATTGAAGAAATAAAACGAGGAAAAGAATTTATTGAATTGACCAAAGAAATTTCGCCTAAAAAACCAATTGTTGCGATATATGCTGGAGGAACTGAAGCAGCAGATAGATCGATCATGAGTCATACTGGCTCTATAGGAGGAAACAATAAAATATATGATGCAGTATTTAAAAAAACTGGCATTATTCATACAAATTCTGTAACGGAGTTTTTATTTTATCTCAGAACTCTATCTTACGCCCAAACTAATAATGTATTTCCAAAAGGCCGAAGATTGGGCATTATTACGGATTCTGGCGGGTCTGGTTCAATTTTAACCAAGGTTGCCGAGTTATACGGATTGGAGGTCCCTGAATTCTCTATGAAATTACAAGATAAAATAGCAGAACTTATACCCCCTACAGGAAGTAAATCCAATCCAGTAGATATAACTTTCTTTAGAAACTATTATGATTTTTTCGTAAAATTACCCAGATTAATAATTAAATCTGGAGAAGTAGATTGTGTAATTTTTGACGGCGTCTTTGATTTTCAAGAAATTTTTGATGTCGTTGAGAAATCTGGATTTCCAATTGATGATAAAATGAAAAATTCAATTGCCATGTTTTTTAACGCTATGATTAAACCTTTGCAATTTTTAGTTCGTAAAAAATCGATTCCATTATTTTATTGTGGTCCTCAGCTTTATAATTATCCTTTGTATCAATTATTCATTTCAAATGATATTCCTTTATTTAGTTTGTGGGATGAACCAACTAAAAGCATGAATATTTTATGTGAATATTCAAAGTATCGAAGAAAATTTTCTTAAATTCAATTTTTTTCTTGAATATTCAAACAAGCAAATAATTTATAGACTCTCTTTAAATAATAATATTCTTTTTTATTATTAGTATTCACAAATTGAAAATTAAAAAGGGTTCATATTTGTCTATAGCATTTTTTAAGCCACCAAAAACAATTATTGCGTCAGGCACTAAAAAAGGCGTGGAACTTGGAGGAGATAAAAGTATTTTAAGCGTTGATGCAAAGCATAATATATTTACTGAAGGAACTATTTTCACAGAGCTGAGCTGGGCAGAATTTTATCAAGAGGAAGGAATCGAGGATCAAATAGATACATTCACTACAACCGAATTTAAATCTGTATCAGATGATTCTGAAGCTTTAATTGATACAATTATAAAAAGTATTCAAAATATTATCAATTATAAAAGAGTATTTTATGGAATTGCTGATTTTGAAGTCGACGCATTTATGAATCAAAACTGCGTTATTCCTGGCCTCTCTCTTGATATAGAGATCTTAAACAAGTTGATGGCAGCTCATAAAAAATCTCGAAATGAAAATCTCTTTCCAGAAATTGTTATCGATGAAGAAGGAATTAAAAAGATAAATATAGAATTTCAAGGAACTAAAAAAAAGAATTTGCATATTCCGGGTACAAAATTAGAAGATATCTCTGATACACTCCGAATGGCGAAAGGATACGCTACAGGTATAGTATGTACTAGTAGAGGTGCTGCGAACCTTTATATTATGAGCGATAATATAGTTTTTCATGAAGAGGAACTTCCCGAATTGTACATTGACAAGGAAAATATATATGTAATAGAAATGGGAATTCAAAGGGAGTTACTCTTTCCCATTAGTTGGTTCAGAATAGATATAGGGATTAGATCTTTAGAAACATTAGAATTATGGGACGAGATTAAGGATGATCCCGAACTTAATAATGTTTTAAATGAATACGATAGTTATGTTACTGCTTTGTTAGTTAAAAAGTACCAATTAATTGCTTCGGGAGGACATATAGGTCTTGATCTTGAGAACGATTTTTACAACATGACTCCTGCAGAAAGAAGAAAAGCATTAAGAGATATGGCAGATGCGATAAAAATTCTAACTAAAAAATATAAAGAATAATTTTATTCTTTTAATATCCTTGGTGCCTTAAAATATCCTTTTAATTTATGCTCCGCATTTTTTAAGGCTTCTTCGTTCGAAAGACTTTTCCAAGGTTTATCTTCTCTAAAAACATTCTTTAATCCTTCAATTGCGTGTGTAGTAGGCTTGACTTTGCTAGTATCTAAATCATTTAATTTTTTAAAGTAAGCAATTATATCACCCAGTTGTTTGGAGAATTTTTCTTTTTCTTCTTCTGTTAAATCTACCAGTGCCAATTTTGATAAATAATCAATAGTTTCCTTCGAAAATTCTTCCTTATCTGACATATCCACAATAAGAAAATAATTGAAAATTATTCAGACTTAATAATTAAAGATATTAATTAAGCTTAACCTATAAATCAGTATACATAAATCTTTTTCTATAAAATATAAAGTAAAGAATTAATAAATTTAAGATATTTAAAAAAATAGGTTTGAAAAGTTAAACACCATGGTTTCATAATATATGTCAAAAAAAGAAAATAAAGACTTATGGACTGAAATTCCTGGTTATGCGTGGATTTCTTTAGCGAGAAGAGGTATGGAAAAGATTAACCTTGATCAATGTTTCTTGAAGGGATGTGATAATCAAGACATTAAACTATTAGAACCTTTTAAAAAAGAAGAATACGAGGAAAAGAATAAGAAAATAAAACATATTTATTTTAAATGTAAAAAATGTGGAGGCATTTTTCAATTAAAGCTCGAAACAATAAAAAAAGTAGCAAAGCCGACAAAAAAGTCTGATAAGGATGAGGAAGAAATTTTATCTATGGGTTTAGTTTACGCTTTAGACGAAAATGGAAATAATTTAGGACATATAGGTTATTTTTAAATGTTCTAATTAATTTTTTAGAAATTCTATTATAATCTGATTTATTTCAGGCGCTCTTGAATAGTGAGATTCGTGTCCTGCTTTATCGATTACCTTAAATATACTATTAGGGAGGCTTTCATGCATTTGTTGCATAAAAAATTTTGGGACGAGCTTATCGTGAGACGCAGTAAGCAATAATGTTTTATTTTTAATTTTATTCAATCTTTCATATGTATTATGCGTCTTGATAGCAAGTGCTTGATTTTCAATATCTCGAGGGGTAGAGGGATCTGTTTGAATATATTTAATAAGATCTTCTACTGACCAAATACCATAAAATTTTTTTTTAGGATCAGCTTCCATTCTTTTCCTAAATTTTATATAAAATCCTAATCGTGTATCACGCCAAAAGGCTTTTTCTGGATCTCTCTTTATTAGATTAAATCTTTCAAATTGGTTTTTTTTAAACATTTCTATACTCTCTTCATTTCGTATTCCCGCGCTTGTGTTAATTAAAATTAATTTACTTACTTTTCTAGGATATTTTAAGACAAAATTTTGAGCGATCATACCACCCATAGACCTTCCAACTATATGTGCTTTTTCGATATTAAGGAAATCCATCAATCCTCTTATATCGTCAGCAAATAATTCCATAGTATAAGAGGGTTTATCTGGGCGACTAGATTTTCCTGCACCACGTAAGTCGAAAATAATAACTTTATAATATTTAGATAATTCTCCAATTTGAGCTATCCATGTTTCTTTTTTAGATCCAAATCCATGTATGCAAATTAACGGGTCGCTCTCTTCTTTACCATAAATTTTATAACAGATTTTAATCCCATTAACATCAGCAAATTTTTCACTCATAATACTATTAATATAAATTTTCAAATTCTAAAAAAGAGTGATATTTTATACAGTGTGAGAAGTTAATTGCTTTAGACTAGAATTACAAGAAAATAATAAGTTTAATTATTTCAATAATTTTTGTAATAATTCCCTTACTATTTCATCGCTATTTTCTTTTAACTGGAAATAATCGTAGAAATGTCTTGTTAAATAGAATTTAAGGTCATTTTCTATTATAAATTTTAATTCTTTAAGATTTTTAATATTTCTATACATGGTTGATATGCCACCTAATTTTGCTCTAACTTCTTTACGAGTTGCATTAGGTTGAAGATATGCGATAATTGACAATGTTTTTACGTCGCTTTTTCTCAATAAATCTCCTTGAGTAAATTTTTCGATAGAATTAAGGATTGGATCTTTTATTTTTATTTCAAATCTCGCACCCGCTAGCTCTGTTATTTCTAGAGCCGTTTGAAATTCTTTATATTCCTCAATAAGTTCACGGGTCAACTCTAATATTTTATTTTTTTGTTGTTTAGGGAATAGTTTACAGATTTCTTCTAAAGATAAAATTCTACGAGCTTTAAAAAGAGCAGCTTCTATTTCCCTTTTTATTTCGTACTGCTTTAACCTTTGAAGTCGAGCCCCTTGCTCAATTTCTATCGAATATTCCTTAGGACTCAGCAATATATTCTAACGCCTCCTTAACATTTAAATTCAGCACTTCTGTTAATCCATGGACATTTGAGACACCTAAAAGCTGGTTGGCTATTGTCATAGTAACGTCCCTATGCGTAATTAAAATGAATTGGGAATTTTCCGATAATTCTTTTATCATTGTCGCAACTTGTCCTGCATTATAATCATCTAAAGCAGCATCAATCTCATCCAATATATAATACGGCGATGGAGTATACATTTGAATTCCTAAAACTAATGCGATTACAGTTAAAGTTTTTTCCCCTCCCGACATTGACCGTGTCTGACACCATTTTCTATCCCCAGGTCTAGCAAGCATTTTAATTCCTCCCGCGAAAGGATCTTCTATATTTTCTAATGCTAATTTAGCTTCCCCTCCAGGGGATAATTTAGCAAATATTCTCATAAAATGCTCGTTTATACCGTTAAATGTAATTAGAAAAGCATTTTTCTTTTCTAACTCAATTTTTTCTATGAATTCCAATATTGACATTCTTTCATCTACAACAATCTCGTGTTTTTCAATAAGGTCGTCGTATCTCTCTTTAATTTTATCATATTTCTTTATAGCTCTCATATTAACTGGTTCTAATTGTTGCTTAATCTCAATGCATTGATTAATAAGATTCGATAATTTTTCTTGTGAAAAAGTTAGAAATTCTTGAATTTTTTCCAGCTCTTCATCGGTTATTTTATTAGATTCTTCTAACTCTTCTTTCTGTGATACAATATTCTTTAAATTGATTTCTAAAGTGTTGATTTTTATGTTTTTTGGATGAATATTTGATTTTAAGTCTTCAATTTCGACCTTAATATTGGTTTGAGCTAATAATAAATCTTCCTTTTTCTCGTAAAATTGTCCGATAATTTCATTTTTCTGTAATACTACAGATTCTAATTCCTCGATTGCTTGTTTAGTTTCATTCAAATATCTGTTGAGAGTCTCATGTCCAATTGTATTTTGTTCGATATCCTTTTGATAATTATTTATAGCAACTTCAATTTCAGATTCTCGATTCTTTAAAATGTCTTTTAATTGAGTTTTTAGTTTGGTTATTTCTAAATTAATTGCAATTTTCTCTTTTTCTAAATCGTCAATTTCCTTTCTTATATTGTTGATTTCTTTTGTAAAATCATTATTTTCGAGAAGAGAAATTTTTGATTTAAATTCATTTACCTCACCAATTAAGTTAGATAATATTTGTTCAATCTTATTTGCCTTTGATTGTTCTTCCTGTAATTCTCCTTCAAAGTTTTCTATTTCTGTGTTTAAGATTTTGATTTTTGCGTTGTATCCATTTAATTCCTCTTCCTTTCTTGCTAAGTTATCTTTTAAAATTGCTAATTTTTGCTTAATTTCATTTACTTCATTATTAGTTGAAATTCTATTTCGAAAATTTAATGTAATTTGAGTTTCTATATCTTTTAACTTCTTTATATACGAATCTTCTTCTTTTTTTAAATGATTCAATTCTAACTCTAATGTTGGTATTTTTGATTCTTCCTGTGATATAAAACCTCCTTTTAGTAATTGTTTAAACACACCACCAGTCATCAGATTTGACAATTCAATGAGATCTCCATTTAAAGTAACTTTTCTTGCATTTATATTTAAATTTGAAGCAGTGTTAATGTCTGATACGACTATAGTATTTCCGAAAACATATTCGAAAGCATTTCTAAACAACGGATCAAATTGAATTAAATCAACAGCTTTTCCGATGATTTTTTCATTAATATTTAAATCTAGATTAATATTTTTAGCTTTAATCCTATCTAAAGGTATGAATGAAGCACGCCCTATTTTATTAGTTTTTAAGTATTTAATGCATTGTCTTGCTGTTCTTTGATTATCGACCACAATATAATTGAGTTTATTGCCTGCTGCGACTTGTAAAGCAATATTGTATTCTTCATTCACTTCTCCCAATTGTGCTATTGTACCGTAAATATTCCCGCGAATATTATATTTAGTTTTAAATTCAGAACTTTTCTTAAAATCTAAAATTGCATTAATTGCTCTGTTTCTTGATAATTTTTGCATAGTTTTTATTTTACTTTTTATTGTAATTAATTTCTCTTGCTTTTCATTAATGAAACTTTGAATTCTTTTTAATTTCTTTTCCAGATTCTGCTTCTTATTTGTTATTTCATCCAAATTTATTTCTATATCAGAATTTTCTTTGAAAAGTCTTTCCTTCTTCTTAAATTTCTCACTTTCTTTAGTAAGGTCAGCAATTTCTCTTTTCAATAGATTTGCTCTTTCTTTAATATCAGTTAGATTTTCATTAGAACCCTCCAAATTATTTGTTAAGACCTTGATTTCAGATTTTATATCACTCTTAATTTCACTTTTTTCAGCAATTTTATTTTTTAAAGATTCAAGATTTTCTTGAAAATTCTTATAATCTAAGTCAAATTCTTTGAGTTGTTCTTCGCTATGATATAATTCTTCTTTTAATGTGTGTAGCTTCTCGTTAATTACCTCCTTCTCTTCTTCCTTATCCGTTAATAGTTTTTGAATAGTTTTTCGTTTTTCTTCTATTTCTTCTTTTTTCTTAAAAGAATCAACCAAGCTTTTCTTTAATTTTGAAAGTTCATTTTCAAGATTTTCTTTTTGCGTCTCCTTTTTAGCAAATTCAGTTTTTAATTTACTTAATTCTAAAGTAAGTTCTTTCAATTCGTCTGTTTGAAGTATTTTAATCTCTTCATTGATATAATCAAGTTCAGTAGTAATATTAGTTAAATTTTCTCTTTTTTCTAATAGCTTATAATTGATTTCTTGAATTTCTTTTACAAGCGTTTCCTTTTTAACTATGATCTTTTCAATTTGTTTTTCAAAATTCCTTATTTTTAAATTAATTAGAGCATTTTCAGCGTTTTTTTGCTCTACATCGCATTCTTGGTATTTTAATGCATCGTTTTTTTCTTTTTCCAACGAATCTAATTGTATAGACAGTTCATTTAATAATAGAGTGATTCTAGAGATATTTACTTCAACCTTTTCTAAATCTTTTTCTGCTTTTTCTTTTTTCTCATTGTAGGATGCAATTCCAGAAATATCTTCTATTAATCCCCTGCGCTCGTTGTTATTCATTGTTATAATTCTAAAAAGTTCTCCTTGCAAAATAAGATTAGATGAATTTGGTAATAACCCAGCTATATCCAAAATGTCTTGTAATTCTCGCCTTGTAATAATCTTGTCGTTTAAGCGATATTTTCCTTTGCCATCAGCATTAATCATTCTCGAAACTTTCACTTTTTTAGTATCTATAGGGATGGATTTATCAGAATTATCAAAAATTATATCTACCCTAGCAGAATCTGACGCATCTCCTCCGTTAGTTCCGCCATTACATAATATATTTTTAATATTATTTACTCTTAATTTATTTCCAGATAATTCGCCTATAGCAAATATAAACGCATCCAAAATGTTGGATTTCCCTGTTCCATTTGCACCCACTATACTTGTGAATCCTTTGCTAAAATTAATTTTGGTTCTATTTTTAAAGCTTTTAAAACCTTCACAAATTAAAGATTTTATATGCACCATGGTAAAAATTAAAATTTATATTATTTAGAGACTATGCATATTTCCTCAATTATAGCTGAGAAATATCTACATATATATAACAAGAATATAATTATCTCATTTCAATTGAAGTAATATTTAGGTATTATCATAACATTGTCATTATCTTGTACTAATATTTTCTTTGTCATAATCAATAAAAAATGAAATAGATAGTATTAAATATTAATTGAAGTAAATAAAGAATGAAAAAAGAAATTTCAAATATTACTATCGTGATGCGTAATGGAATTTGAAGAGTTAGTTAAATTTAGGAGGAGT
>JBHLQY010000032.1:0-23629 GCA_048883105.1 Candidatus Thorarchaeota archaeon
TATATTTGATGCATTAAAACAATTTAAGAAATTGAATTATGATATTTTTGTTTTAAGTGAAGGAGGCGAAGATTTTTTCACATGCATTAACGAATTACATTCAAAAGACAATATGATTTTCGTTATAGGAAGCCAGAGTGGTGAATTTATTAGTTCAAAAAAGCTTTCTGCTATGAACTTTACAAATGTTAGCTTAGGACATCAATCTTATTTAGCATCGTCAATAATCCGATTAATTAAATTGTATATAATGAAATTTTTATGATAAATTTTTAATTTTAATTAACTTTTAAATTATAATAATTTATTTTTTCGAATTTAAGGATTTAAAAAGGAATTGAACGAATTGGAAGGAAAAAATAAACGAGATCGCCAAAGAGAAGCTCTAGAAAGATTTATTGAAGGGCCTGTGGAATTTTTAATAAGACATAATATTAGTCCAAACTTATTATCCGTTATAGGTTTTTTATGCTCATTATTGGCTGCTTTTTTTATAGCAATAGGAGCCACACATTTTCCAATTTGGTTTGCTTGGCCTGCTCCATTCCTAATTTTTTGGAGTGGTGTATTTGATGTTTTTGATGGAGAGGTTGCAAGAAAAACGAGAGGAGAATCTCAAACTGGTGCTTTTCTTGATTCGAACTTGGACCGCCTTTCTGACGCAGCGCTCATTCTTGGAATGATTTATGGGAAATTAATTGGTTTTCTACTAGGTTTTACCATTTTATTTCTAATAATTATGATTTCTTATACGCGTTCAAGAGCAGAAAATGAAGGTGTTAATATGAAAGGCGTTGGACTCATGGAAAGAGCTGAAAGATTAGTTTATTTAATGTTTATTTTAAGTTTAGAAAATTGGATTTATTATTTATCAAGAATTTTCACTTGGAATTTTGTTTTATTATTTCTTGCCGAGTTTTTTTTTCTTACTTTCATATTAATCTTTACAGGTTTACTCTGTCTTACATTAATACAGAGATTTGTATTTACTTTTAAAGACTTAAAGAAATAAGAAGTTAAGGAGAAGTAAAATAATCAAATTTTATATATCATCGACTTGATTTGAAAATTCTTCTTGAAAATCTACGCCTAAGAATAAATTATTTAAGTTTTTAATTATTTAATTACTAAAAGAGAGAAAAATGTAAAAAAAGAGGTTAATATTATTCCGAAAAAACGAAAATCGGGAGGAAAAACTGGTAGTAGCAAGGGAAATTACGGAAAGGTACAATGCGTAAATTGCGGCCGATTTGTTGCTAGAAGTAAAGCGAAGGCTGTTACTCGACGAACAAATCTAGTCGATACTCGGATGTACGGAGAATTAAAAAAGGCAGGAACTATAATTATGGGGGGTTCGACTAAGAAATATTATTGTATAAGTTGTGCAATACATCGCCATCAAATTGCTCAACGTGATAAACAATTACGTAAAACTTAATGATTATATTAGCTATTGAATTTAATTTTTAAATATCTTAATGCGATGAATTTAGAGATTTAATTGTTTGAAGAATGCGGGTAAAGTATAAATAATTTCGCATTGATTTTTCGCTGTGATTTCAATTATTGCGCGAATAAGATATGTATCTTTTAATTCTTCGTCTGCTTCGTAAATTTTTAATTTAGCAGTAGGTTTTAATTTGAGAGAATAGTTTTCAGCTATTCCTGTAATATTTTCATCCGTTTTTAATTTAATTCCTAATAACCCTAATTCATAATGAGAAACTATAAAAAGAATTTGATTTTGTTCTTCATTTAGTTTTTCAAAATAAACGACTTCAAAATAATCTTCTTGAAGTTCTTTTGGAAGCTTATTGTAGGTGATTATCTTTTTCTTACCAGAAATATATTCAAATGGTGTATAAAATAATATATTAAAACTTGAAATTTTTTTGATTTGCTCATTATATTTTTCTACGTCTTTAACTGAATAGGCTTTATCTAATAAAACATCCAATTTATCTACCATATCTTCAGCAGAAAACCCACTTATAACAGTGGCAATATAAGCACGTTTAAGTTTTTCAATTAAAATATCTGCTTTGAATTTCAATTTATAATCGATCGAGATCTCAAGCGCTTGATTATAAAGATTCGTAGCTATTTGAGAATGGCCCAATGCTAAGAAATAATCTCCCAGTTCAGTAAATACAATAATTGCATCTAAAAAATTTTCCTCAAGATTTATATTTGATATCTCTTCCATAATTGCAACAGCATTATACTTATCGTCTTCTTCTCCTTTGATATAAAGCGCAATAGCTTTTCCAATAAGACATTTTAATTTTAATTTCTCATCTTGATAAATATCTGCTAATTCCTCCGTAAAATTATATTGCATAATAGCAGATTTATAAAAACCGTGAAATAGTTGTATCAACGCTTTTAAGTAATTCAGTGTAAGGCATGTTTGGAAATTATGAATAATTGTTGAAAATAAAGCAGCTCTCTCCAGAGAATCAATAGCAGTATTGACACGGGCTAAAGAAACCAGTAGAAAAGCTCTTAAAAACTCCATCTTACTTATCTCACTACAGATCAAAGTTTCCACGATTTCGTAATCTTTAAGTTTTCTTAATTGCCCTGAGGCAAGTTGAAGTAACGATACTAAGAAACCGTTTCCTCTCTTTAAAAATTTTACAGCGCTCGCGGAATCGTTTTTAATGATTGCATCTCTTGCTCGCTTTATATATTCACGGGAGATTTTTAGATTTTCAAGAAAGTTAATTATATCTTGAACTTTTGCTTCTTCCCTTGCTAGGAGACTTTGACTTTCAATGTACTTTTCAGCAATTGTTATTTCGTCAGAATATTCTTTGGTTGCTCCTACCTCAAATTTTACGATTTTTTCTTCTATTAATTGAGAATCTTTAGTAATAATGGAGTCTTCCGTCACGCTTATCGCTTTTTCAATTAACCATGTAATTTTCTGCTCAGCAGGATAGATTTTTGAGCGTTCTATCATATAGCTGAGAGTATAGTTTAAGCTTTTTTTCCAGATGTTCTTAAAATAATTTCTCATTTGAGCTGTAGTCGCAGATCTCTGTATTTTTAATAAAAAACTTGAGAGAGATAAGAGATTAATTTTGCCTCTATACAATAATCCTGTGTTTTTAGCTAATTTGAAATCGTCAGTTACCAAATGGACTGGTAAAGCCTTTTCTTCATCTAGTAATCGCTTGCTTAAAACAATGAGAGATAAATCAGGATCCTGCGCCGGGAAACGGATTTTAAATTCAATTAAGTCATCTTTTATCTGCTCAATTTCAGAATCGCTAACTTTTTTAACATTTATTATCTTCTTAAATCTCTCCTTAAATGTTAAAGGTGCTTTAATCTCATCAAAAACTACTTGAGAGATGTAATATTCATAGTCTAAATCTTTTCCTGCATTGGCTAAATTCCCTAAAATGTTCCGTGCTTTAATTTGATTCATACATATGAAAAAGTTAGCGTCGAATACGATTCTTTCCTTTTTCTGGGCCATAGATTCACATTAATACTTTATTTGCTTAAAAAACATATTTAATTATATGCAAAGGAAGTATATTAATGTTTATTGAAATTGCTGATTATAATTCAAAAAGATACTATTAATAATTATGTACACCCATTATTAATTATTTATCAAGATAAGGCAAATGTGATTATTTATTAAAATAATTTGTTTGATTGGATATTCTGGAAGCGGCAAAACGCATTTTATCTTGAATGCCATAAAATTATTAAAAAAGAATTTGAATTACGAGGTAGCTATAGTTAAAAATATTCACGAACATCAAATTGATAAAGAAGATAAGGATTCATTTAAATATGGGGAAGCTGGAGCACAATTTTCTATAACTAAAAATGTGAAGAATGAAACTACAATTTTTTTAAGAAAGGAAATTAGTATAAAGGAATTACTGGAATGGATTACAAGTGGTCCTTACAAGATTGATCTAATTTTTATAGAAGGTTTTAGGAATTTAAACTATCCTACTGTACTATGCTTAAAGAATTTTGAAGAAATAAAACCTCAACTAACAAAAAATGTTAGGATGATTTCTGGCCTGATTTGTTCTCAAAATGCTCGTAAAAATAAAAAAATCGATAAAAATTTACCAATAATTGATATACAGAAGGAATTTGAGAAATTTTTAAAGATATTTAACATTAAATAAAATTTTTATAACATTTAGATATTTTAATCCATGATTTCCCCGAATCAGGCAATATTCTATTTCAATATCATATAAGAGATAAAGTCAAGAAAAGAATAGAATTAATTAACATTGATATATTTAAAAGATCTTAGTGATATCATCAGTTTCACTATATTTAAGATTCGTTATGTTCCCATCTTTTTCTTTAATCATTAATCCTTTATCGTTAGTTGTAAATTCACCTATTTTTATCGCTATTATATTGTTTTTAATTAGTAAATCAATTAATTCAGAAGCAGATCCATCTTTATCATCAATTGCTATTAAAAGCGAACCAGATGATATTGTATTCATAGGGATTAATCCAAAAAGTTTACTCAATTCCAATGGTTCAGGTAACACTTTAATCTTTTCTCGTTCTATTAAAATCCCTGTATTAGAAGCGATTGTCATTTCAGCAATACCACACGCTAAACCCCCCTCAGTTGGGTCGTGAAAGCTTTTAATTTTAAAATATTTATTTGATAAAAGAGCGTCTTGAAAAACGCCTATACCTGGATTATAAAGGTAATTTTTACATTTTTCTATAAATTCTGAATTTAAACCCTTAGCTATTAAATCATTTTCTTTTTCTCGACCAATTATGGCAGTTCCTTCGATGAAAATCCCTTTGGTTAAAATGAGGGTATCACCAGGTTCTGCTCCCGAAGTTAACACAAGTTTCTCTTTTTCAACTTCTCCTAATAATGAACCAATAACAATTGGTCTATCAAGATTAGGAGTTACTTCAGTATGTCCTCCTATAACCGTTATATCCATAGATTTACAAGTATCATGAATGTTTTTAAAGATATGTTCAATTAAGTCCTCAGTTGTACCTATCTCTGGTAATAATATCGTAGATTGAAACCATTTTGGCGTCGCACCCATACAAACTACGTCGTTTACATTGACATTTACGGCGTAATATCCAATTTCATCTGTAGCAAATGTTATAGGATCTGTTTTTGCAACTAAATAATTGTCGCCCATATCAATAACTGCGGCATCTTCTCCTATTTTTGATCCCTGAATTACCCTTTTGTCTTGAATGTCTAAATCCGATACAAAATCATTTAACATTCTACTTAAATATTTATGTTTGAGTTTCCCTAAAGAGAGCTTTTTCTTATCAATTTTCATCGGTATATCATTATAATAAGGGGAAAAATAATTTAAATTTATGAGATAGTGTTTAAAAAAAATCTCTTAGAAAAAAGAGTTTTTTGAAGTTTAAGGATTATTAAAAAACACTGATTATTAATTGAGTTAAAAACCAAACTATAATGAAGCTTCCTATCGCTAATACTAATATTAAAATAGGCAATATTCTAAAGAGATAAAATTTAGCACTTATCGCGTCGTTTGGACAGCTTTCGCCACAACAAAAGCACTCTATACATTTAACTTGATCAACTACAATTTTTTCGCTTCTGCGAACTAATGCTTCAGCAGGACAATGTTTTATGCATTCCTCACATAGGATGCATTTTTTACGTTTTATCTTAATAGAAATACTCATTATTTTCTTACTAATCCTTGAATATAGACCACTTTCTGGAACAATAGCCCTTTTTAATGTAGCAATTTTTGGCTTTTTAAAATTCTTTACGATATATTTATTGAAATCTATTTCTCCGACTATGTTCAATTGAGATATATCTGATGGGAGCTGAGTTCTTTTAGCCAATGAATTTATAGCCTCTAAATCGCTTGGTTTTCCATTCATTAATGTGTAACCGACAATATCAACTGCAGCAGAATTAAATCCTGCTATAATTAGCCCTATTTTTCTTGGTTTGCCAGATCTTGGACCTTTACCTTCCATTGCCACAACAGCGTCCATAATAGTTAAAACTTTGGGTAAATTTTCATTGTTAGTTTCTTCCACAGCGAAATAGATATCTGCTAGCATTCTCTGAAATTCTATTTTATTTTTATGAGTCATATGCATATTCATTTTATTTCCTAAAAGCCCAAAGAGATTCTTGATTGCTCCAGTATAAATATATCCTTTATGTGTCTTCAATTTGGGTAAATTTATAATAAGATCAGCGTTAATGACCTCTTTAGGTAAATATATATTCTCTTCAACTTCATGTTGGGGATTATCTAATTTAACTTTAATTCTTTCAGATTCGAAGAAATTAACAATCGTAGCTCCTTCTTCCTCGCATTTTTCTTTAATTTTACTCCTTTTAAGAGTTATATTTGTTAATTTTTTTGTCATTGTTGAGTCCCCAACAATAATTTTTTTAGCGTTCGCCTCGCTTTTTAATGATTTTATTAATTCCGTAATTATTTCTGTTGGTGTAAATGCATTTTTTATAGGTGCGAGAGCGTTAGGTTTTAATAAAATCGATTTATTATTAAGGAAATCGTTAATCCCTAACAATTTGATGACAGATTTTAACGCATTTCTAATATTTTTTGGTTCATAATCGTCTAATTTGACAATTGCTACTTTATTCTTCATGTAATTGAATTTTTCAGGTAATTCCTTTCCTTTAATTTCATCTAAATGATGTTTTTCGCTTTTTGAACTATGGATTACCATAAATATATCACTATTGTTAAATTTAAATTAGTAATTCTGAACTAATTTAAAATCTTTCTGATTAATTATTTTAAGTTCTTTTTTATTTAGGAGATCAATTCGAGAATAAATTTGAGCTAATGAAAAAGAAAAAAAGAAATAAACTCTTAAATTTAATTACCCAATTTGTTTTTTTGCTAATTTTTGTTGTTTATCCACATGCATTTTTAAAACTCTATCTTGAATTTCTTTTAAATACTTGCCTTTAAGTGGATAAAATAACAGGATTAATGCACCAATTACCATTGCGATTCCAGGTATAAGTCCTACTAATACTTTAATCATGAATAAAGCCGACTCGGGTTGATCTAAAATTATTTTTCCTCCTGTTTCAAAACCAGCTAATGCTAGTAATAAGGGTCCTATTGCAATAGCAATAGATTGAGCAGGTTTGGTAATCATTGCGTTTGTTCCAAAAAACGATGCTTCCCTCCTAACACCTGATTTTGTCTCGTCCTCATCAGCCACTTGAGCATAAAGTACGTTTGTTAAAACTAACGGTCCAGATAAGCCAAATCCACCAAGAAATAAACATAAATATATAAGCATTAGAGGGATAAATGGCAGCATAATCAATGGTATAGCGCCAATTATTAAAAGAATTTGATTTGCTTTAACAACACCAAATTTATTAGCAAATACATTTGCAAAAAACACACCAATGATTAAACCTAAAAATATTGACAAAATTAAAATAACTGTCGATACCCGCATGACGTAATCCGCTAAATAAAACAAGTAAGACAAAAGGATTTGCTGAAAAAGAATTGACATAAAATTAGCAGCAGTTAATATTAAAAAGGCTTTACTTTTAAAGGTATATTTAACCGAATCGACAAGACCAAGTGGCTCGTCTACTTGTGTAAATTCGGGACGCTCCTTAAATCTTAAGGTGGTAACTACAATACATATAGCGGAGGCAATACCTACTACAATCATTCCTATATAAAGTGGAAATAAATTAGTTTCACCTGCCTTTGGCCTAAGTAAATCAGGTATAAGGAATCCAAAAATCGCCCCAAACAAATAGAATAAAGAATTATACTTTTGCAATTCTCCTCGTTCACTATCATCTTCAGTAATCTCAGGAAGTAAAGCTGAGTAGACTAAGCCTATAATCGTATAAGCGGTATCGTATAATAACATCGTAATTAACATCCACCAAAAAATACCAAAATCGTCCCATTTTGGTGGGACAAACCAAATCACGATGAAAAACAAAGCCAAAAAAGGGGCAGTAAACTGCATATAAGGAATACGACGTCCTCTCTTTCCTTTTGTTTTATCAGACATAAATCCGAAAAGAGGATCGTTTATAGCGTTCCATATGGCGTATAAAATTGCGGCAATAGCAATCAGAACGGGATCCAACTCGAGATATACGTGAAAGAACATTACTAACATCGCAGCATATACTCCAGCAATAAGAGAAGTGCCAAAACTAGCTAATCCCCATATAAGCTTATCAGAAGTAGAAAATTTCGGAATAATATGATTTTCAACCATTAAATAACCTTTTTCAGAAGTTTTAATTTAATATTTTCTGATTCCTAATATAAAGCTTTCTTTCATTTTTATGAAATGATAATTTAAGTAAAAAAAAATATAATTATTTCTTTTTTCGTTCTTTCATTCTATTCAGAGCTTTCTTTTCTAATAGCCTAGAGTATGCTTCCCATTTATCTGGTTCGCCTGGTTTCTTTTTATTAAGAACAAATAAGCACGTATTTGCTCCAGCAGGAATAGTTTTCTTGAATTCTATTTGAAAGTCAGAATCTAAAGTATTAGAATCCCTAAAAGCATCAATAATTCCTTGTACTAAATAACGTTGAACTCGACAGTCAAAGGCAGAGTAAACATCTTGAAGCGGACACCAAATAATATCGAACGAGCATTGTTCATCGTTATCAATCCGAGGGGCTTCAATCGAGGTCCAAGCTTGTGTATTAATAATTGTGGCAAAAAAACTAATTAATTCTATCTCCGAGATTTCCGGTGGTATTTCAATATCCATTAATATTTGTTTACCCATATCGTACCCAGTTTTAATCAAAGCGTTATTAACCATTTTCTGGCCTTCTACTCCAAATTCGGCTTCAGCTTCTTTTAATATATTAATAACTGCCTTTGCCATAAATAATCCAAATTGTAATAGAGAGGTTGGATCGAAATCTTCTCGCTCAATTACTTCTTCACGAAATCTGTCTAAAGCCTTTTTGAATGGTTCTCCTAATTTTGTCTTTTTCCAATTAGGTTCTTTACGATCTGCTCCTTTTAAAATTCCTTCTTTTTTCATTTTATATTTCAACTTAGATAATAAATTTTTATAATTATCTCATTATTTCAATATTACGAGATCTTAGATAATCGGCATAATCACACAACAATGAGATGCTGTTCGCAGCGTCTCTAAACGATAAGAAATAAAGCGCCCTTTTCTTGTTGAGAATTTTTCGCACACGATTGAATTTTTTCGCTATGTCGATAGAATCAGCAACACTGGGTATACAAAAGATTATTGGTTTCTCAGTCCTCTGCTGGATTTTAAGCATTCTTTTAAATACCCAGTTAAACAAATGATGGGGCCAAAATGGAACAATAACAATATCAATATTAGGGTCGTTCACGCAAATCTCTATACATTCTATAAAGAGATCTATTACAAATCCAGAGGCACCTAAATCTATTGGGTTTTTAATATTAACATTTACATTTGGTAAAATTTTAGAGACCTTTTCTTGAGAGTTAGGTGTTAAATCAGGGACTTTTAAATTATGTGCTGCAAATAAATCAGTCACATTAACACTATTACCTCCACCAGGAGTAATTATTGCTACATTTCTTCCTTTAGGCAAATATTTAGGAAAAAGCAATTCAAAAGTTTTCGTTGTATTCCACCATTCTTCATTATCTTTAACTAATATCATTCCAGTTTGTTTTGCCATTGTTTTCCATAAGCGTAAATCTGAAGCCATAGCACCTGTATGTGAAAACGCTGCACGAGTACCGTCATGGGTATAACCACCTTTCCAAATAATTACGGGTTTAATCCGAGTTGTTTTTTTAAGTTCCAAAAAGAAATCATAGCCATAGGCGGACCCAAAGGATTCTAAATAAGCCGCAATCACTTTAGTCTTAGGATCATTATGAAAATGTCTTAAAAAATCTAAACAGCTTAAATCAATCTGGTTCCCAAATGAGACGCCATATCTGAATCTAATATCTCTTTTAAAACCAACATCTAAAAGTTGAGTCAGATGCCCACCGCTCTGGGACATAAAAGATACGGAGCCTAGAATCCCAGTTCGGGCAAATGATGAGGAGAACATCATCCCATTTCCAGGAGAATAAGGACCTAAACAGTTTGGTCCAATTATTCTTGTTTCTGAATCCTTGATTATTTCTTTGAGCTCTTGTTCCATTTTTTTTCCTTCTGGATCTCCAGTTTCAGAAAATCCTGAAGCAAATACAATTACCCAATGAATTTTCTTTTCTACACATTCTTTTATTACTTGAGGAATAAATTGTGTCTTTAAAGAAACATAAGCAGTATCAATGGGATATGGAACCTTCAGAACTGAAGGATAACATTTCCATCCCATAATTTCTTCTCGTTTTGGATTAATAGGATAAAATGTTTCAGACCATTTTGATCTTTTAAACGCCCGAAGATAGAGCATAGCACCAAAAGTTGAGCTCTCAGAAGCGCCAATAAAAGCAATATGTTTTGGATTAAAAAGCGTATCAAATTTTTTGAATTCTTCTAAATCAATCTTATTCTTATCCATTAGTTAAGAAAAAAATTGAAATCTTTTATTTTTTATTAACTCTATATTAACATTTTATTGTATTTGAATTGATTCAAAAAGATAATCAGTAATATATTGACATTTTTTATCCATTTGGGCTTTATAATTTACATATCTAAAGTTGAAAACACAAAGAGGACAAGAAGTTACAATTTCCTTTGTTTGTATATCATTTAGTATTTTGGAGCCGATTTTTATACAAATGCTACTGTCTACTCCTCGTATTCCTGAACCTGCACCACAACAAGGAGTAATATCCCTATTTTTTGGCAATTCATTAACTACTGAATGAATTTTATTTAAAAGAATTCTAGGTTCGTCATATATTTTCATCCCTTTAAGCCTTCTACCCATACGACATGAATCATGATACGTAATTATTTTATGTATAGGTTTCAATTTAAGTTTACCTTCATCAACGAGTTCATTAGTGACCTGAACTATATGTTTAACATTAAGGTCATACTCCTGAAGATATTTTGGGTATACTTCATTGAAAGCATAGAGACATCCTCCACATGTTACAATAAGATTCTTAATACCATATTTCTTAAAAATTCTAAAGTTTTCCTTGAAAATCTTTATTGCTAATTTAAGATCTCCCGCAGAATATATATATTCTCCACAACAAGGTTCATTTTCTAAAATTTTAAAATTATATCCACCTTTTTTAAGTATTTCATAAGAAGCTCTAGCACTTTCCTTTACTCGAAATGAAGACATACAACCTAAATATAGAAGGGTATCAGAATCACCTTGCTCAAATAATTCAGATTCTTTATATTTTGCAGATAACCAGTTTAAGCGTTCTTCAGGATTACCGTTAACAGAATTATCTTTATCTAAAATATCCTTTATTATTTTCCTGTGTATCTCTAAGGGGGCTTTATTTTGTTCAACAAGTTTTATTTTAGAGGCATGAATTATGTCAGCAATAGAAATTTTTTGTTTACAAACAAGATTACAAGCACCACATAACGTACATGTATATAAACTAATAATTTCTTCTTCCAAAATCGCTTTATTACTAAAAATCTTTTCGGCAATCTTTAAACGACCGTTAGGAGATTTTAGTTCATCTTGAGTGACAGCGAACGTATCACATTCTTCCATACAAGTTTTACAATCAATACAAGATTGAATATTTTCCAAAATTTTATTATTTTCCATAATATTTTCATTCCAGATATCGTTTAAATAATAAATAAAAGCTAATTTACAAATAGATATTAATTCTGTTCTTTGATAATAATTTTATAATTATTTTAATTTTTATTTATGAATTTTTTTGCACTACCAAGTTAATACAATGAACTGAATTTGAATTATTAAACTCTTTATTATGAATTATATTTCACAATTTAAAATAGTCTATTACGATTTTATTAAAAATTAGAATAAAAAAATTTTACTTCAATTTTACTAACTAATTTTTGGTTGTCTTTCATCAAATATTATTACAGCATCGACAAATAATTCATAATTTTCATCTTCATCAAAATCATGGATAACAACCTTCTCAACATCGTCTATGCCTTTAATTTCTAAGAGTTCTGATTGATACAGAATTTTTACATCAGAATGTTTTAATTTACTCCTTAACTCTGGGGTTCCAGGAGTTTCTTTAGCAGAGGTAACCAAAATAACCCTACCTGTATGTTCAGTTAATTTAAGAGCAAGCTCTAAAGATTCATCGCCAGAATCAAAAACTAAAACTCTCTTATTGTCAAACACTGCTAAATTGTCAACTTCTTTATACACTCCCTTGCCAAGAAATTCGTCAACACCAAGAATTACTTGTAGATCAACTTGACATGATGTAATGACTTCAACATCGGGTTTTGTACCTTCCCGATAATTTCTAATTGCCGCTTGTAATGCGTCAGCTGCTAAGTTTGAGCAATGCATTTTAATTGGTGGGAGGCCATCAAGTTCATCAGCAACATCTGTTCTTGTTATTTTATATGCTACGTCAAGAGTCTTACCTTTTGCCATTTCAGTTACCATGGAAGATGTCGATACTGCTGAACCACATCCAAACGTTCTAAATTTAATGTCATCAATAATATCTTCTCCTTGCTTGTTTTTACCTACTTTAATAAACATTTCCATTAGATCTCCACATACTGGATTTCCAACCTTTCCATACCCATCGGGATTTTCAATTACTCCAACATTTCGTGGGTTTCTAAAATGATCCAATACTTTTTCAGAATAATTTGTTGATTTCATTTAATTATCTACCTCTTTATATAATTTTAATAATTCAGGAGGCGTTAATGGTGATATAATCCTTAATCTTTTAACTACTCTGGGTAAAACTTCTATCACTTTATTAACGTCTGAATCTTTTGTGAATCGTCCCAATGAAAGTAATAAACTTCCGTGAGCTTCTTCATGCAATAAACCCATTGCTATTAATGTGTGAGAAGGTTCTAATGTTTTTGATGTACACGCAGAACCCGTCGCAGCCGCAATATTTTCGTCTTTTAAACCAAGTATTAAGGACTCTCCTTCAATATAATCAAATCTAAAATGTGCGTTATTCGGAAGTCTTTTTTCGGGATGACCATTTAAATAAGATTTTGGAATCGTTTCTAATATTTCTTTTATAGTTTTATCTCTCAATTTTTTAAGGTGTTCTGCCTCAATGTCCATTTCCTCCTTCATAATCTCAGCTGCTTTAGCAAAACCTACTATTCCCGGTATATTTTCAGAACCTGACCTAATACCCCTTTCTTGACCTCCACCTATTATTACTGGATTTACTCGAACTCCCTTTTTCAAGTATAGGGCACCAACACCTCTAGGTCCGTAAATGTCATTTGAAGATAATGTAATTAAATCAATTGGAATCCTCTGAACATCAATTGGAATAGTAGATTCGCTAGCTACGGCGTCAGTATGAAATAATATTTTTTTATCAGAAGCGATCTCACTTATTTCTTTTAATGGTTGAAGAGAACCTACTTCGTTGCTAGCCGAAGCGATTGATATTAAAATGGTTTTATCTGTAATTAAGCGTTCTAATTTATCAAGTCTTATAATTCCATATTGATCTATAGGAACTCTACTAATTTCAAATCCTTGCCTTTCTAAATATTTTGCTAAGTTCAATATTGAAATATGCTCAATTTCAGAAATAATAATATGATTTCCTTTTTTTTTTCGATTCATTGCAGCACCGATAAGAGCTAGATTATTTGATTCTGTGGCACTCGCAGTAAAAATGATATCAGATGAGTTCGGTGCATTAATAAATTTAGCAACCTTTTTACGTGATATATCTAAAACATCGGTTGCAATATCACCATCATTATGTAAAGAAGAAGGATTTGCGAATTTTTTTTTAAAATAAGGTAACATCTCTGATAAAACTCTATCATCGATGGGTTTCGCAGCCTGATAATCTAAGTAAATGCTCATTATTTCATCCTTCTTTCATTAAATCAATAATTTTAATATAAATAAATAAAGAAATTTTTTTAAAACCATTGTGTGGCATCATGCTCTAAAACTAAATCGTTTAGAGTAGCTGCTCCTACAATCTTTACACCTGGAATTAGGTCAACTTTCTCCCATCCTAACATTCTTTTTGAAGCCTCACAAACTAAAATTTCAACTCCCGCTTCTAAGGTCTTGTTAATCATTTCTTTAATAGACGGGAAATCACCTAGCTTTATTCTTTCAGCTTCCCCTGGTTTTAATATTCTTAAACCTGCCCCTAAATAATAAACTGTTGCATCAATATCCATAGCTTTCGCTGTTTGCGCCAACACTAAGGGGGAATATTGGCGTTCAGGATTATCACTTGTTTGTACATATAGTATACTTTTTCCCATTTCACATCACTTTTTTTTCATTTTTTTTTCTTAAAAATAAATGTCAAAATATCATCCTCCTTTCTTAAATCGAGAATTTCTGTGCCAGTTCTTTTAGCCCATCTCGATAAATCTTCTTCAGCAGCCGGATCATCTGCAATTACTTTAAAACATTGTCCAATTTCAAGGGTTTCAGATAGATCTCGTACCTCAAACAAGGGTTCTGGACAATATAATCCGGTTGTATCTAATTCCTTATCAATTTCAAATTCGTTATTTTCCTTTTCACTCAATTTTTTCAACCTCCTTTTTTATTAATAAGAAATCTTAGAAAGGATATCTTTTATTAAATTTAATATTGTGATATAAATCCTTTCTCTAAAAGAAAAATGTTATTCTTATAATTTAGTGAAAATAATCGCTAATTGGAAAATTAGTATAAAACGAGCTTAAAAAGATTTTTATAATTTATAAATCTCGTAAAAAATAATGCTTTTAAGTGCAACTTGATTTATTTTTCTATTTTACGGCTTTTGAAAAAAAGAGATTGAGGGAATCGAGAGAAGCTTAATCTAAAACTAACAATTGTAGTTTAGATTTGGGATAAAATTTAGTTACCATTTAAAATATTAGGAAATTAGGGGATATTATATTTTGCTCGTCTCACGAATTCCCTCTTAATAAATTATTAAAACAAGATGATATTTAAATTTATTTTCTCGAATGTTGAAATTTTATCTTTCCTTAAAAAAGAAAACCTCTTAAAAAATGCATAAGAGATAAAATCTTAAAAAAATTGTATGAATTGTGTCTAAGAAAGATTTGCTAGAGAAGACTGAAGACGATGAATCACTAGAAGAAGATATTGAAGCAGATAAAATCATAGAGATATTAAAAGACAATGTAATAATTTTTGCTGAAAACATGGTTAAAGATTACGAAATAGGAGATTTTATTGTTAGAGCTGTTGATGGTGTATCTTTAAAGATTGAGGAAGGAGAATTTGTTGTAATAAAAGGTCCTTCTGGTGCTGGAAAAACCACGCTATTAAATTTACTTGGTGGATTAGATTCTCCAAATAAAGGAATAATATATGCTCATGGGATTAAAATTAGTGATTTAGAAGAAGAATCACTAGCAACTTTTAGATTAATCAATTCAGGATTTATTTTTCAAAATTATAATCTTATCTCGACTTTGACGGCAGAAGAAAACATAATTTTTATTTTAAGGACTGCAGGAGTACCATTTAAAGAGGCAAGAAAACGAGCTGTAAATTTATTAAAAAAGGTTGGTTTAGATGAGCGCAGGGAACATTTGCCTTTTCAACTTTCAGCTGGAGAACAACAACGTGTAGCAATTGCGCGGGCATTGGCTAATGATCCACCTGTAATATTTGGAGATGAAATTACAGCAAATTTAGATAAAAAAACGAGTAAATTTATAAGAGACCTATTTAAAGATCTTAAAGATCTTAGAAAAACAATAATTCTAGCTACTCATGATGATAGATTAATTGATTTAGCTGATCGGGTTATTACTTTTGATGATGGAAGAATAATAAAAGAAGTGAATTCTACAATTAATAGGTAAATTGTGTAAGGTAAAATAGATATGTCTTTAGATTTCGCAATAAAAGATTTTATGAGGAAGAAATCTCAAACATATCCATATGTTTTAACAATAGCTTTAGTAATTTCTTTAGCAATATTTATGATTTATTTTTCATCTTCATTAGGATTAAATTTGATCATCCAAAGTTTTACTACAAACGAAGACGATTTGAATGGAAATGATCTTTATTTTTCGGGAGCTATTAATTCAATCTATTCTCAGTTTAATACTTTAATTCTAGTATTAGTTCTTTTTCTTGCTTTCATAGTTGTCGTAGCTATCACTACTTCTTTTATTATTAGTAAAAAAAGGGATATTGCAATAATGAGAGCATTAGGAACGCTGCCCAACAGATTATATAGTTTTTATCTTCTCGAAGCGTATATCATTTACTTGTTGGGATTTGTACTAGGATTAATTCTTGGTTTAGTTGCGTATGGGATATTTGCACTTGTTATGCTCTTGATAGGATTAAAAATCCTGTATTATATTGACTTGTTTTATACATTAATTCTGTTTTTTTCATGTTTACTTGGCATTTTTTTTATATCTGGTTTTGCCCTAAGAAAAATAGGGAACCAAAAAATTACAAAAACATTTTCAAAAGAGATCCCTTATAATTATGACGCTTCAAAAAAATTAATGTTGATTCCAAGATGGCTTTCGAACTTAGGTTTTAATTTAAAAATTGCGATTGTAAATATAATCAGAAGAAAAGGTGAATTTTTTAGATTTCTATTTATCTTTTCCTTTATCTTTCTTATTATATTTACATTGGGATTAGGAACTATTGTGTTAAATACTTCTTCACAAGAATGGATAAGAAAATCTCAAGAAGACAATATTGTTGTAATAGGTCACGAAGACGTTGTCGATAATTACGCAGATATGTATAAAATGTTTTCAGATCCTTCAGTTTCTGTCGATGAAGATGATATAGATTTTATGGAACCAAAATATTTATTTAACCTTAGCGATATTGTAGAAATTAATTCAATAGACGAAATCGAAGAAGTAGACCCGCGTTTGATAAAATTCTGCGATGTCGAAGAGTTAGATGGATATCATTATTATTATGGAGAGGGGGAAGGTAGAGGGGGATATCAAACTGTGGGTCAAGGAAGAAAAGGAAATTATCCTATTATTGGAGTAAATCCAGACGATATGATCCAAGATTTTGAAATTGAAGGGAGATTTTTTGATGATGACGATTCATATGATAATATGACTATTGGAGATGGATTGGCTTATAATTTCTTTGATTATCCTATTGATCAAAGTTTGAGAATCAAAGATTTAGGACATAGATTTCACATTTCAGGCGTTATAATAGATAGTCTTTACAATGGAAATGCGGGATATATAGGCTTAGATATATTTCGAGAAGAATTGAATTTTACTAAAAATGAGATTAATATCGTTTTACTGAAACTTGAGAGTGGTTCGTATGAAGATATAGAAGAAGAACTTGAAGAAATTATAGAAAAAAAATTAGGAAATTATTTTACATGTCTCTTGTTGGATCTTATTTTTAAAGAAAATCTTACTTATCTTTCAAATTTGACAATATACCCTATAATTTTAATAATTGTCATGGGAATAATTTCTTTACTTACGCTATATAATTATCAAAAAGCAGGTTTATTAGAAAAAGCAAAAGACTTCTTAATAATGAGGGCTGTTGGTGCTAAGAAAAAATCCTTGAAGAGAGTCTTATTTTTAGAAGCTTTATTTGTTATTATCCCGTCTCTTTTACTAAGTTTAGGATTAGGAATGATTATAAACTCAATTTTATTAATTGATCGAGCGTACTTACCCCCGCTATATGTTCCCTTTATTGGAATTTCTATTCTTTTTAGTGCAATGATTCTTTTAAATTATCTAAGTTTAATCCCGATTATGAAAAAGATTGAAAAATTTTCCATCAAAGATTTCGATATATATTAATAGAATAAAACTATTACTAAAAAGGAGGAACTGATAATTTATAATTAAAGACTTAATATTTAATTATAAAAATGTTTTAAATGTAAAATAGAAGAGAAAAAAAATTCAACTAAAAAATGAGATTCAAAGATGACTGAAGATGCTTTAATAGATAAATTAAGCGAATTAGAACATCAATTAGAATCCAAAGACAGAGAAATTATAGGATATCTTCAAAAAATCGAGCAATTAGAAGATACTATTATGAGATTGGAGGTCTTAATACCAGATAATGTTAGAAAAGACTCAAAAAAGAAAGGGAAAAAAATAAAGGGGGATTCTAAATTAGCCATTGAACTCGAAGAAAAAGAAAAGCAGATCAGAGAGATAAAAAATAAAATGGGTTTTTTAAGAAAAGAAAAGATACAACTTCAACATGAACTTGAAAAACATACGAAAGAAAAAAATGAAAGTACAGTAATAAGAATTGAGGAGAAAAAAGAACCACTAGAGGCTTTAGTGAAGGAATTAACGTTAAAAATTAACAAGCAACAAAATTTAATAAATAAGCTAAAAGAAGAGAGCAAAAAGGAAGAACTTGATGAGTTAAATTCAAATATCGCTGATTTAAAAAAAGAATTAGAACGTACTAAGTCAAACGCAAGAATTAAAACCGAAGATTTGTCAAAAGAGATAAAAATCCTTCGAAAAAAATTACAAAGCTCCACGAGTGGGAAGAAAGAAAAAAAAAGTAAATATGATAAGTACCAAAAAAAAATTGACGATTTGACAATAGAATTAAACAATAAGAATCTCGAAATTCAAGATTTAACAAAATCTATTTCTACTTTAGAAGCTACTAAAGGACGATTACCGACAAGAGAAGAAGTTAAATCTTCTGAAGATACATTTAAGGCATTATCAGAGGATTTACAACGTAAATTGAATACTTCAAAAAAACAAATTCAACAACTTCAAGAACAGCTTAAAGAGCATAAAATCAGTAAAGCACCTGTAGAAAATGAATCTCAACAAGAAATTATCAACGAATTAAGAAGTGAATTAGAAAGATTAAGAAGTCAAGAACAAGTGAAAGAAGAAATAGAGGGTGCTAGCGGTCAAGTTCAAATGGTTGTCGAAGATGACATTAACTTAGCTTTAAGAGTGAGAGAACTTAAAAATTTATTAGAAGATTTAGAAAAACAAAGCGATCAACAGAGATTAGAGATCTCTCAGTTAAGAAAAAAAATAGCTAAATGAAAATCAATGGAACTTATTATCCTTGGCTCATCTGCAGCTATTCCTGTTAAGAATCGAAATTTACCCTCAACTGCTTTAAAATTTCGAAATCATACTATTTTGTTCGATTGTGGAGAAGATATTCAACGCAATTTTAACGGTGCTGGATTAAAATTCAATAAACCATTGATTATTTTAATATCTCATTTTCATGGAGATCACATAATTGGACTTCCTGGTTTATTGTTTAGATTTGGTTTAATCGATAGGACTGCTCCGCTCACAATAATCGGACCAAAAAATCTTTTTCTTTACTTATTTCTTCATAGAAAAATTCTCGGACTTAAAGCAAATTACTCTATAAAAATTATCGAAATTGATCACGAGAATAATACTTTAATTGAGTTTAATGGATTAGATACTGAAAACTCTACTAATTCTACTCAAATAAATGAAGATGTTGTTTACGAAACTAATAGATACTTTATAAAATATGCGCTTGTTAATCATTCTGTAATAACATTCGCTTATTCTTTTAATGAAAAGCCGCGCTATGGAAAATTTAATCCCGATAGGGCCAAGGAATTAGGAATCCCTGAAAGTAGATTATGGAAAAAACTCCAAAAAGGGGAATCTATTAATTTTAATGATAAATTTATCGATCCCATAAAAGAAGGAGTCGTAGGACCTCAAAGAATTGGACGAAAAATAGTATATTCCGCAGACACAAGCCCGTGCCAAGCATTAATCGATTTAGGAAAAAACTCCGACATTGTAATACACGAAGCAACTTTCAGCTCTAAATTGCAGGATATAGCAGATGAAAGAAAACATTCAACTTCCGTGGATGCCGCAAATGACGCTAAAAGTATGAATGCTAAACGATTGATATTAACTCATATTTCTTCGAGATATCAAGAAGAAGCGTTACAATTACTTGAAGAGGCAAAAGAAATATTTCCAAACACTATTTTAGCTAAAGACTTGTTAAGAATAACTCTGAAATAACGGAAGCCTTCAATGGAAATAAAAAAAAAATTTGAAACGAAAGTTTTTAACTTATAAACTTTTTTATGCTTGAAATAACCACTTCTGGCGCGTCAACCATTACCCAATGGGAGGCTTTCTCAATTCGCACGATTTTTAAATCTTTAACGTAATCTGATAAACCTTCTAAGATTTTAGGTGTTAAAGCAATATCTTTCATACCGTGAATAACCAAAGTTGGAACATTTATTATTCCAGTCCAATCTCCTCCTCCAAACATTGATTTAACTGCCGCACGATAATAATTTAATCCTGCATTTATTGCTCCTGGTTGGGACCAAGCTTCTATATATTTTTCCTTATCAAACTCACTTAACGCATTCTTTTTTTTTGGCATTCCAAATACTACAAGCTTTAAAAATTGAAAATCATCAGCCATTAGCTCATCCGCACTATTAGGCTTTATAAATTTTAATATGTAAGAACTTGCTTTTTGTTGAGCTTTAGATTTACCAAGGGATTCTCTCATTACTATTGGGTGGGGTCCATTGCAAAGTATCAATTTTTTCAATGATTCTGGATATTTCTCCGCAAATCCCCACGCTACAGGCCCGCCCCAATCGTGTCCTACTAGGGAAAATTTACCTAAATTTAATGTTTCACTTAATCCTCTGATATCTTCAACCAAAAGCTCTAAAGTATAATTTTCTACACCCTCTGGCTTGTCAGAAGTGTTATACCCACGCATATCAGGAACGATTAACCTATATTTGTCCATTAGACCTAAAATAACATCTCTCCATCCATACCAAAAATCTGGAAAACCATGCAATAACATTAAAGGTTCTCCAGAACCAATTATAACGGTGTGAAGTTTTATTCCATTAGTTTCTACAAATCTCTCTTCCATTTCATTAAAAATTTCCATTAATATCTAAACCTTAAGAATTTTTTAAAAATTCCAGCAAAGTTTAAGTTATTAGTTTTAAAGAATTGTCTAAAAATTTAAAATTAATTGTATTATCCTTGCGGTAAATCCTTTAGAAAAAGTGAGATAAAAAAAAGTTATTTAAATCTTTACAATCCACCGGCTATGTGTGGTAAGATCACTATTTCGTCGGTTTCTTTTATAGTCATGTCTTCGGTTGCTTTCTTTCCATTTATAAGGATTCCGAAGTATTTTCCTTCGAGATTCAGTTCTTTGAGCAAATCTTTGACTGTCATCGATCTGTCTGGAGTAAATGTCTCATATATCCCTGTTTCTAACAATTCTGAAACTTGTTTCATTCTTTTTTTACCATCCTTGATAATTAATTTATATTTTATAATTATATTAAGATAATTTTCATTTAAATAATTATTTACATATTCATATTTTATAGTTATTGTTTAGATTTATAAGTTTGAGGTATTTACTTTATTGTAAAATCGATTAATTTACTTAGAATTATGGATTGTTGTTTTTAAAACTCTACAGCGGATTCTGAAAAACCATTTCTTTTTATTTTTCAATTAATTTCAATAAGTGATCTTTACTTAGTTTTAATGAGTTGATCGTAAGATTCTTGAAGAAGAGGATTACAGTGATTACACAGATTTTTTAGAGAGACTAAGAGATTCTGTAGGATATGTACAAAAAATCATCGATAAAAACAAAAAGAAAAATTCAATTCAACTAATTGTTAAAATATCAATTAAGTTTTCAAACGAGCTTGCCGAATCAGGAGAAATTTGGGAAGCAGGAGAATTTATTTATTCTGCAGCTGAAATTTTAGAAGATCTTGATTTTTCATATGCCCTTGAATTATATAAGCATAACATAAAGTTATGGGAAAAATTAATTGAGAATTTTACTATTCAAGCTAAATTACACGAAATTGCTGAAATTTATTTAAAAATCGCTGAGATCTATGGTGAAAAATTTCAAGACGACAAATCAAAAAAAGATAATTTTTTAAAAAGTATTAAATATTTGGAGCAAGAAAACAAACTTTTAAAGGGCTTTAATAATGGGAGTAACGTTGAAACGAGAAAACTAACTCAAAATTATCAAAATATAGCCGAATTATACGTAAAGGCGTCTAATTTTAAAAAAGCTATTAAATCTTACCAAGATGTAATCGAGCTCGCAAAACTTTATAAGTATTATGATATTTTATCGTTTTCTTATCAACAAATTGCTCTTTGCTTCGAAGAATTAGACGATTATAATACATCTAAAAATATTGTTTTAGATGGAATAGATTTTTTCTCAAATTTGTTTCACGAATTTGAAGAAAAGAATGAAAACTTAGAATTAGCCCAAATATGCCAAATATTAAAAAATCTCTATAATACCTTAGACGATAAGGAGCAATATCTTAATTATTCCAGAAAGGAGGCAGGGGCTTATATTAATTTAGCAGAGAGTTTAGAAAAAAATGCAGAAAATTTTCAGAAAATTGCAAGATATTACCGTGGTGCTGGTTTGTGTTATAAAGAAAGTACTGATAACCTTATTGAATCTGCTTCTTGCTTTATTTTAGCTGGAAATTATATTGAAAAGGATGAAGATTATTCTCAAGCAGCTATAAATTTTCTTGATGCGGCAAATATATTTCAGGATTTAAACAATTTTGAAATGTCCTATAAGCATTGCATCAAAGCTGGAGATAATTTTTGGAAAATTGGGGATTTTTATCAATCTACCGAATGTTATTTAAATGCTTACGATATAGCAGTTGAAGGAAACTTAGAATTTAACCGATATGGAATATTTAACCAAATTATCAGGGGATTAAAGAAAATTGCCAAGCAAGGTATAAAAAATAAGCAATTCTACACAGCAGCTACACTCCTTCTAGAAAGTATAAAATTTTATGAACAGTTAGATATTGCACAAGATTATTTTTTAAGGCAAGCGGTATGGTCTGTTTATAGATATTATTATCGGGCAGCAAATTTGAAAAAAATCGGCTATTCACATATAGTTCATTCTTACGTATTAGCCTCTTTATCCCTTATTCTTAATGGGAAATTAAAGAAAGCATGGAAAATCATATCAGAAATAGATTCAGAAGGTAATACGATCAAAAAATATAAAGAAATGATAAAAATGATCATAGATTGGGTCTACGAGGGCAGAAAAGTTGAGTTTCAAAACTTCCCTTATAATTTAAGGAGGTTAATTGAGGGCTCAGAAGAAATTATGTATACTCTTTCACTGTTTAAAAGTCTTCAACCGCCCACTAGTTTGCTTTCTTAATTTTAAGTCTGGACAAAAATTTCCATAATCGTGAAATAATTTTAAATATTAAAGACATCCTATTATTCCTTAATATTCTTACTATAGTACTATTTTCAATAATATATAAAAAACCAAAATGATTAAATTCCACTAATTTCATTGATTCTAATAATTAAGAGAAAAGCTTTTATTACAAAAAGTAAATAAATCTTAAAATTCTCTTTTTA
>JBHLQY010000033.1:0-23586 GCA_048883105.1 Candidatus Thorarchaeota archaeon
TTTCGTTCATCACCATAACAGTAATATTAGTGGATGGGTTTGTAGAATAATCCCATTGCACTCTATCTCCAGCACCAGCAGTAAAGGAAATAGATTTATATTCGCCGAAATCGACATCACCGACATCTGAAGTGCGAGGTTTTATATATTCTCCTGTATTATTTGAAATTTCTAATGTTGTTGATGCAATATTAGAAAAAAAACAAATAGTAAAAATCACTAATAAATAAGACCATCTATTTGTCATTACATTACTGAATTATATAACTTTTTCTACGTATTAAATAATAATTTTGAATTAGATAAATTTTAATCGGAAATTTTTTGGATGATCTTTTTCTGTGTTTATTTAAAGAGAATCTAAATATTTTTTTTTCTTATTATAAAATAATAAATATCTTCTAAATTGCTTATATAATAATTATCAATATCAAGATTTGATCTATGAGTTCTGTAAGCGAAATTTTGGAATTTGTATTAAAAGAGATTACCCCTACAAATCGAGAATTAACTATAATCAATGAAATAGTAGAGAGATTAAAATTTTTATTAGAAAAAAAAGCAAAAGAACTAAAAATAGAATTTACTCAAATTGAACCACAGGGTTCCACGGGTATTAAACAAACTCAATTAAGAAACGATTTTGATATCGATTTATTTATTGGATTAAATTACGATTTATACAAACCAAAATACGAGGGACTAAGTAAGAATAAATTAAGGAAAGCATCGAAAAAAGACTTTTTAAAGTTGTGTAATGAGTGGATCTTAAAAGCCTTAGATTTAAAAGAATTTCAAAATCCTCGCCTATTGTATGCTGAACATCCTTATGTAACTGTAGATTATTTTACTCATAATATTAAAATAGAAATTAATATTGTTCTTTATTTTGATTTGAACCTCAAGTTCATAAAAAAAAATGGCCCCATAACTGCTGTTGATAGATCACCATGGCACGGTAATTTTGTGAGAGATAATTTAACAAATGATCAAAAAAACGATGTTAGACTATTAAAACAATTTTTCAAATCCTGTCATAGCTATGGTGATAAAAGTCCAGTAGGAAAGATTGGATTCATCGGATACAGCGCAGAATTGTTAATTTATTATTTTGGAACCATTCAAAAACTTTTTGAAAATTTTGATAACTTAAAAGAAAATCCTTTAGACTATTTCAATAGGAGCAAAAAAGAATTGGGTAAGATAATTCATTTTCAAAACGATTATCTTATTATCACAGACCCTATTGATAAGAATAGGAATGTAGCATCGTCAATATCAGAAAAAGCATATAAGTATTGTAATCAAAGAGTAAAAACCTTCCTAAACAATCCCAATACTGCTTTTTTTAAAATAAATCCAATACCGGAAGCAGACTTATCAAATACTGAAGATCCTATTCTTTCAAAAATATATATTTTAGAATTTAATAGCGAAAAAAATGGTGTTCATTATACTATTAGTAGAGATAAATTATATTCTTTAGGGGATAGTATTAAAGTTAATGGAGAAAAAGAGTTTTCTCACGCTTTGCGGTTTGAAAATATTGCTTTTGAAGTTTATTTTGAAGATGTTAAGAAAGAATATAATCTTGCATTATTTTGCGGTAAACCAATAATTTCTACAAGTTATATTCGCAGGGGTCCACCAGTTAAAGAAAAATTTCACGCCAATCAATTTAAAGAGAAAAATCCTAATTTTTTCGAAAAAAAAGGATATTTATGGGTGGAAACCAAAAGGAAATTTAACAATTTTTTTGAGTTTATAAAAGATTTTGTTCGTAAGAAAATTCCTGAACATCTAAATCTTGTCAATATATCCATCTCCTATGATGTCAAAACGACTTCTGGAAAAAGAGCGATTTATATCTTAAAAGAAATGGTTTTACCATTTTACAATATATAAATTTAACATAAATTCTCACTATTTTAGTCTCAAATCTAATAAAATTCACGCTTTATAGCTGTAATACATAAAATTTTTATGGTTTCTTGTATTTTGATTTGTAATTATTACAAAGGAATTTCTATTAAGTGTATATAGATGGTAAAAGTAAAGAATCCAGAAGAAATCGCTAGACTGGTTACATCTGGCTCTTATGAGAAAAAAAGAATTTTCAGCATTACAGCTCACATTGATCACGGAAAAACTACAGCAACAGATTATCTATTGAGACGAGCTGGACTTATGAGACCAGAAGACGCGGGTCAACTACAAATGACTGATAGCGACGATGAAGAACAAGAACGGGGAATCACAATTTTTACGAGTGTAGTGCTGCTTTCATTTCAGGATCCAAGAAAACCTGACGATGATGAGCCATATATTTTTCAACTGAATGATACGCCAGGACACATATCGTTCACGGGAGAAGTTTCTCGTGCGCTCAGAGGAAGCGATGGTGCCATTATATTGGTTGACGCACTTGAGGGAGTAATGACACAAACGGAGACCAACATAAGGTTAGCAGTAGGAGAAGAATTTTGTAAGCCCGTACTGTTTATTAATAAAGTTGACAGATTGATAAGTGAACTAAAATTAAGTCCAAAAGAAACTTTTGAAAAAATAGATAAAATTACAAGAGAAGTTAACGAGTTAATTAAGAAGGTAAGACCTGAGGGATCAAATTGGTCAATTGATTTTGCTAAAAATTCTGTTGCTATCGGTTCAGCAAAACACGGATGGGGTTTTACATATGAAATTTTGCTGGATAAGAAATTAAAACCTCAAGATGTTTTTGCAAAATATAACGAAGGAGATATTATTTGGTTAAGAGAAAACTTACCTCTTGATGAGCCAATGCTACGGATGGTTGTTGATCATTTGCCTGATCCTATATCTGCAGCAAAATATAGAATACCCCACATCTGGGGTGGAGATCTCAGTACTGAACTTGGTCAAGCTCTTCAAAAGAGTGATCCAAAAGGACCTCTATACGGGATGATTACAAAAATATTCCTTGATCCTAAAAAAAATTATCAGGCAACTTTAATTGGACGAGTATTTTCTGGTATTTTTGACCAAACTGATTCATTATATTTAGTTAACAGCAAAACTGCGAATCGAGTAAAAAGATTAGGAGTAATGGAGATTACAGATATTTTAGATATTTCAAAAATTCCCGCGGGGAATCTATTTGCTCTCTATGGATTTATTTGTCCTTCAGGTGAGACTTTTTTAGCTGCAAATAAAGTGCCAAAGGATAAAGAAGAAGCCGCAAGAATCCCTTCATTTGAAAAAATAAATTACGCATGTAAAGCTGTTGTATCGAGAAGCATTAAAGCACGAGATCCTCACGATCTTGCAAAACTAGGAGAAGTGGTTGGTAAATGGCTCCAAGCGGATCCTACGGCAGAATTTCGGCTAGATAAAGAGTCAATGGAGTATATTTTAAGTGGCATTGACCCTTTACAAATTGAAATTTTAACCAAAAGGATAAATAATCAAGTTAAAATTGAAATGGGAGAACCAATTATAGTTTATCGAGAAAAGATTAATAAGAAAAGCAAAGAATATCACACGAAATCATCAAATACACACAATCGTATATTATTATATGTGGAACCTTTAGATGAAAAAACTGAGGAATTAATTGATTTGGGTAAGATTACAGATTTACAAAATGAAAAAGAACGAGCTCAAATTCTAAGGGAAGAAGCAGGATGGGATACGAAAGAAGCGAGACGTATTGTTGACGTGTACAAGGGAAATATTCTTGTTAACGGAACATCCGGATTACAACGTTTCGATAGAGTTAAAAATGATCTCGTAAGCTCGTTTAGAAATTGGCTTGAAGAATGTATATTAGCTAAAGAGCCTGCTATGGGAATAAGAGCAACTTTTACAGATATGGTTATCCATGAGGATCCAAGGCACACTCAATTTGCGCAAACTGCGAGCATGGTTTATTCTGCTTTATCATTGGCAATGCTAGAAGCTGAACCTCATTTATTCGAGCCAGTACAAAGGATTGATGTTAAAACTCCTTCTGGAACCGAAGGTGGAGTTAATTCAATAATAAGCAAGCATCGCGGCCGAATTCATAATGTTATTCCTGAAGGCGAGTATGTAAGAGTTCAAGGACAAATTCCGGCAGCAGAAATAATTGGAATTGCTGATGAGATTAGAAGTTCCACACAAGGAAGGGCATTTTTTGGCTATGAATTCAAAGGATTTGAAAGAGTCCCTCCTTCGCTAGAAGAGGAGGTAATTTTAGATATAAGAAAACGCAAAGGAATGCCAGATAGTTTGCCAAATTCCAAGAGCTGGGAGAGATTTATTTACAAAAGAACATAAAAAATTTTATAATATTCTTCTCATTCATAAATTAAAGGGTTCTTTCAATTCCAGAGTGTTATCAAATTAATTTTAATTTTTATAGATTATCAATATTTAAAGAATTAAAACACTATAATTATATTTAAAGAATAAATGAATTGCGAAAGTACTTACTTAACGATCAAGAAATGAACGAAGATCAAGAAGAAAATGATGACCTACAATCTTATTTAAAAGATATGGAACATCTTAAATCCGATTTTTCAGATTTAGATGATTTAGACTTAGAAGAGATTCAGGAAATGAAAGAAGCGATTGCTAAAGTTAGAGAAGAAGAATTAGCGAGTGAAGTAGAAAAAATTGCCGAAAGTAAGACTGAAATGAATGACTATGCGGCACAAAAAAAAGAACTTATTTCAGATTTTTCAGATATGGATGAAATTGATTTCGATGAATTAAGAGAAATGAAACAAGCAATTGAAACCGTTAAACAAGAAGAATTTCAAGATAGCTCTAAAACTGAAATTGAATTTAAACCCTCTCAAGAGATTTCTGAAGAGTTAGAAGAAAGAATTAAGCAAGAATTGATTAAAAAAAAAGCTAAAGAAGAAAAAGAAATAATAACACCTGAAAAGTTCTTAGACTATATTAAAAACAAACGCGATAAGATTTGGTATCACGCACTATATTATTTGGTATTTGAAGTAGAAGATCATACAGCAAGTAAAGCTTTATTATATGATATTTTAAAGGAAGTCACAAGTAAAAGTGCTATTGATCCAATCCCAGAACATAAATTTTACTTTGGATTAGGGTATATTCTAAGATTATCGTTAAATTACAACAAAATCATTAGGTATATGAGCGGCGGAAAATTTAAAGTTAATGCCAAAGTTAGTATTAAGAAATTGAAAGAAATTTTAGAAAAATCGGGAGAACCTATTAGCACACGACCAATTATCAAAGAAAATGAAAAGAAAAAAATGTTTAAAGATTTTCTAAAAGATGATTTTTTAGATATTTAAATTTAGACTTTTTAGTTTCAGATATAATTCTTAAAATTCATATTTTAGACTGAATTTGTTAAATCTATAAAATGAAGGTAAAACCATCACTATTAATAATTGGAAATTCTAATGTTGGAAAAAGTTCTATTACACGATTGCTATTACCAAATCCAAGTAAATTTAAGGGAAAAACAGGTAAAAAACCTGGAAGTACTTTATTAATAAAATCTATTTCGCAACCAACTTTACCCTATATAATAGTAGACTTACCTGGTTTCGGTTACTTGGGACAATCAAGTCGCAGAAGAGAGGAACATATTAAAAATCAAATAGTAATTCACATTGAAAGAAAGTATAAGGATTATTTTTTTGGTTTAGTTGTAATTAATATACTAAGAATTGAGGATGAAATTACTAAATATTTTATTCAGAATAAGGAAACTATTCCTTTAAGTTTTGAATTAATTAAATTTTTGAAAGAATTTAAAATCCCTTTATTAGTTTTAATCAATAAAATAGATAAGATTTCAAATATTGATAAGAAAAAGGTAATTAATTTGTTCGTTGAATCTGCAAATGAGTATGGTTTAAGTTTAACTCATTTAGATGAATATAATATTGAGACAGAAATTCCATACTTAGAATTTTCTGCGTTGAAAAAAACAAATTTGGGTAAATTAAAACAAACAATACAAAATTTTCTAAAAAATATCAAAAAAGTTTAAGGTAATAGTGCTTTAAAACAATAAATATCTCAAAACTATAAGTATATGAAGTATATTATTTTAATTTGTGATGGAGCTGCGGATTGGCCGATTAAAGATTTAGGTAATAAAACAATATTTGAAGCAGCTGACACCCCTTCAATGGATTGGATCGCTTCTCACGGTCAGATGGGGATGTTAAAAACCATTCCCGAAGGATTGGACCCTGGTAGTGGATATGCTAATATGACTATTATGGGATATCGACCTGAAAATGATTTCACTGGTCGTGGACCATTAGAAGCATTAAGTGCGGGAGTAACGTTAAGCAAAACGGATATAGCGTTCAGATGTAATCTTATAACTATTACTGAAGGATTAATTGAAGATTATTCATCGGGGCATATTACTACAGAAGAATCCAAAATTTTAATAGAACATATTCAATCTCAGTTAAAGGAAAATGGAGTTGATTTCTTTCCCGGTGTACAATATCGCCACATCTTAAGGCTAAATGGTAATAAATTCTCCGAAAACATTATCTCAACACCTCCCCATGATCAACTCGGTAAACCATATAAAGAATTTTTACCAAAATCTAATGATCTTGATGATGAAAAAGCTAATGCGACTGCGGATTATATTATTAAACTAATCGAAAGGAGCCATAAACCATTAATTGAGCATAAAGTCAATAAAAACAGAGCAAAAAATAGTAAAAGGATGGCAACTCATATATGGCCTTGGGGCGGAGGTAAAAAACCAAATATGAGGCTATTTAATAAAAAATATGGTCTAAATGGATCTGTCATTTCAGCTGTTGATTTAATATTCGGTATTGGAATTGCTGTAGGGCTAAAACCAGTTCGTGTTGAAGGGGCAACTGGCTTACCTGACACAAATTACAAGGGAAAAGTAGAAGCAGCTCTAAAGGAGTTAAAAGAAAAAGATATAGTATATCTACATGTGGAAGCGATAGATGAAATGGGGCATACAGGCGATCCCAAAAGGAAAATAGCTGCTTTAATAGACTTCGATCAATATATTATAAAACCATTTCTTGACACACAAGATGAATTTAATAATGAGCTAGTAATTGTTGTCTTAGCAGACCATGCTACACCATGCAAAATTAGAACACATTCAAGTGAACCAGTACCATTTGCAATTTATAATCCTAAGAAAGAATCTAAAATAATAAGTTCACGAAAATATTCAGAAAAGTCTGGAGAAGAAGGCGAGTTTGGTTTAATTGAAAATGGAGAAGAATTTATAAAACTCATTTTGAGGTAAAGATCAAGATAGTATAATTTTAGGATCTTTTTCATTGTCCCAATTAACAGCAAATAAAAAGTCTCTGCTAGGCTCATTTTTATAGATTAGTGGAAAATTTCCAAGTTCCTCAAATTTGAAAGCAATTTTCTCTAAAAACTCATAATCGGGGAAGAAATAATTAACAGACTTTTTGCTTTTCAAACGGTCTTTTATTAATAATGCTTTAGCTTGTAAAGTGAACCCCTTGATTTCAAAGAAGTTGGGATTTGCTTTTTCAATAATTTTAATATAATCATTTATTAGATTTTCGTCAAATTTAACATTAAGGTCTTTTACAGCAGTTAATCTCACAAGAGTCCTACATGAAAGCGATTCAATCATATCCAGGGATTCTTGAATTTTAGACCACCCATTTTTAATCTTTGGACGGCAAATTTTTTTGTAATTCTTTTCGTTCGAAGCTGGTAGAGTAATATATAATTGAGAGGGTAATGGATTTAAGGATTCTATTTTTTCTGGTAAAGTTCCATTTGTCACGATAAATATAGTCATTTTTCGACTTTTAAACTCTTCAACGAGATCGGATATTTTAGGATACAACATCGGTTCACCATCAAGAGAAATAGCTGCGTGATTTGGATTCATTGCTTCACCATGCGCTTGCATAATTTCATCTGGAGTTGTTAATTCACGATGGATTAAGTTTTGAATTTCGTCTTTTGAATGAATAGAACATTCAATATCTTTATCAAGTTTAAATTTTTTAAAAATACTATCGATAGGATGAATAAATTTTTGATTTTTTAATAAAGTTAATGCTCGTTCAATTTTATTTTTGCTAATATGAATCTTTTTAGATAAATGATTGATATTATGGTGACCTCCATTTTTAAGCATATAGTAAAGAATGTCATTCATAATTTCGTAATTATCTAAATATTTTCTTAAAGATAAATGATTTTGGATGATATCTTGTTGATGTCGGATCATCTCATTAACCAAATCTTTAGGTTCATCAGGCTCAACGATAAATTCACTTCCAAGACTTCCAATTTCAATATCTCGCCAGCAAAAAACGCATTGATGATTGCAAAAAGGTAAAGAAGGGGTATTTTGAAGACATCTATGACTTTGAACTCCAAAAATGCCCTTGTAACAATTTCGATTGGCTCTCCCTGTCATCAATTTTTGTTCAAGCCAATGACAAGGTTTTACAGCTGAGTGTTTATTATTTCCGATAATTCTATATGTTGTTTTTGTATAAGTTTCAATAAATTTATTTGTAATGGTATTATCAACAAGAAATTCCTTATTCATTAAAGGTAGCCTATCTTTGCTCTATTTTTCTCACTATTTAAAATCTAATAATAAATGTATTTCATGTTAGTAAATAAAAAATACGATTAAAAATTATAAGTTTTGAAATAATTAAGGTGTATGTTATTAATTATAACTAAAATTGTTTAAAATGTTAAATAGAATAAAGTCGGATTTGTTAAACCTCGGATTAAAATTTATGAGTGTAGACGAGAAAATAGTACGATTATTTTTAGAGACAAAGCCCTATAACGTGAACGAAATAGTAATTTTACCAGCAGTTAAGATCGTAATGACAAAATTGATTAGTAAACTTCGAAACAAAAGAGTTCGTGGCAGAGTTTATAATGGACTATTAAATGGGGTTAAAGTAAGTATAATCCGATCTTTAGTTGGTTGTCCTAACTGTGCTATTACTATAGAATGTTTAAAAAGATGTAAAACAAAAGCAATCCTAAGAGTTGATTTTTGTGGTGGCATTGAAAATATGGGCAATCAAATTGAAGTAGGAGACATTTTAATCCCAAGACTAGCATATTGCGGTGATGGGACGAGTTTACATTATATTCTTAAACATCCTGAGTTATTTGATCAAATAAGGTCAATTTCAAATCCAATTATGAAAGTTCAAGAGTTTGAATTAGGTAATCAAAAAATATTCATTACTAAGCCCAATACTCAATTAAAAGAACTAGTGTTTAATGAAGCTAAATCTAAAATTAGTAAAAAAGTTAAAGAGGTTGATTTTTGGACAACCGACGCCTTATTTTGTGAAACCCCCAATCTTTTAGCTGCCTTAAAATCTATAGATGTAAGAGGGATCGATATGGAATCTTCAATATTATTTCTTTTAGGTGATCTTTTTAACATAAAAACAGCTGCAATTCTTTCAGTTTCAGATTTACCAGGGCATCATAAATATGATATCTTTAAATCGAATGAAATTCACCCTAATGTGGAAAATGGAATTAATAATGCGATTGAAATAGTAATTAGTTCATTGCCTAAAATTAAATCTGCTTTAAAATGAAGTAATAATTCTTATATTATGAGGGATCACTTATTTAACTAAAGACTAAGGGAAGAATAAAAATATGATAAGTGAAGAATATGGCGTAATATCTAAACAAGGAGAAGTCTTAAAAAAAATAAATGAAATAATTGGGAAACCCCTTCCTCGTCTTGATGAGCGTGGAATCCCTGCATTTGGAGTTAAAATTGATGATGAAAATGTTGTTAGTTTATGGTTAGAACGATGTGATCTAGTAAAATTTCCCGAGCCAATTTTAAAGCTAGATACCCTTAAAGAATTGTATTTGAATTATAATAAATTAACCACACTCCCAGATTCCTTTGATAACTTAAAATCACTCGTGAAATTAAATTTAAGATGGAATTTTTTAAATCAACTTCCAAAAACTTTTGGAAACCTAGCTTTACTTGAAGAATTAGAATTAGACACAAATAAATTAACAACTCTACCAGAATCCGTTGGAAATTTAAACTCTCTTCAGGAACTAATATTAAGAAATAATCAATTTGAGACTCTTCCAGAATCTTTTAGCAACCTTAAATCTATCAAAGTGTTATATTTAAGTAAAAATAAGATTAAAATTTTCCCTGAACCTGTTTGTAATTTAAAATCCCTTGAAGGACTATATTTGGATCATAATAATTTATCAAGCCTTCCTAGCACTATTGGTAATTTGAGCTCACTTCAAATTCTATCCCTAGCCGGTAATAACCTTGAAACCCTACCTGAGGACATTCTCAAACCTTTATTCAATCTAAAAGCATTACAAGTATTAGATTTTAGTCATAATCGATTAAAAACACTTCCAAAGGCCATAGGAGACTTACCTAATCTTACTGTACTAAGATTAAGAGATAATCAGTTAAAAGAACTCCCAGAATCGTTTGGAAAATTAAAATCCTTACAATCATTAGATATAAGCAAAAATAAATTTAAGGAGCTTCCTGAACCAATTCTAAAATTATCAAACCTAGAACGATTATATGCTGAAAATAACGAAATAGCAAGGCTTCCAGAATCATTTGGCAATCTCAGTTCGCTTCAGCAGTTATATTTTGAAAGTAATCAGATAAAAGAACTACCAAAATCATTTGGCAATCTTAACATGCTCCAACAAATTTTTTTGGTAGATAATCAGTTATTAACCCTCCCAGCGTCTATTGGGAACATTAAGTCGCTTAGAATATTAGATTTAAGAAATAATCAGTTAACTTCGCTTCCGAATTCGATTGGAAATTTACAATCCCTTGAAGAATTGGATCTAAGACATAATGAATTCATTACTATCCCCACTATTATTCGGAAATTAAAAAATGTAAGACAATATTTCTTGAAATTAGAAGGAAATCCATTTAATATACAATCAGCGAGAATGATAAGCAAGGACGTTAAATCTATTCGCGAATTTCTAAAAATGAAAGAGAAATTAAACGGCATAATGAAAAAATCGAAATAACATGGTCATTAAAGTCCTTGTAAAAGTTTAGAAAAATCGGGTTCTTTAAAAATCTCGTTGTATTTTTTTAACAGTTCTATATTTATTAAGTGTATTTTTTTGCCAGATTGGTTTTTCGTCGTTTTTAATAAATTTAAATCTTTTAACTTTTTGACATGATATTGAATTGTACCTGAATAAATGTCAAGTTGTACTCCAATTTTTGATATTGGAATAGTTTCGTCTTTAAAGATTTCTTCAATAATTTTTGGCATTAGAGGATTTAAAAAAATAACCTTATATTTATCTAATGCATTGATTTCAGGAACATCTGAAGCAAAATAATGAAGAGTTTTTCCAATTTTTTTAGATCTTATTAACCTAAACCTCTCTAAAGTCATTATATGTTTTAAAAATGGTGTACGAGTTAAATTTAAATCATTTTCAATTTTTTCATCTCTTGCATGGATGCCTGGGTATTCTTTAATAAAATTAAGTATATTCATTAACTTTTCGTTTTCAAGAATCTCTAATTTCGTCCTTCTTTCATTTGTAACAATCCAATTCTTCTCTTCTAGGCTACGAATAGCAAGAAAAATATCTTCTTTACTATAACCTTTTTGATTAGAGAGTTTCGCTATACATTTAGAATATAATTTCTCGATAATTGGAAATTTCTGTATTTGGGACTCTGATTCAATTTCAAATCCCGCATTGAAGCGCTTCAATTTTAATATCTCTCGAGCAATTTGTAGAACATCGTTTTCCATTTCAGTTAATTCTTCATCTATTCTCGCTCTCTCATAACTTATTTCAGATGGTTTTGTAGCCTTTTCTATATTATCAATTTTTTGTAAAGGAGTAAAATCAGTACGCCTAAATGAACTTTCCTCTAATTTTTTTTCATCTTCCTTATTCTTTGTACCTCTTTTTTTTTCACGAGACATATTTTATATAGAATTTAATTTTTTTATCTTTCATTTAGGCTTTATATTCTAAATAATTAATAGAGTAAATATTATTATTCCTTTACTATTGTGTGCCAATCTATCTTTTTCGCAGTGGAATGAAGCAGATGATCATCATCAACTATATTATATGTTAGATTAGTAAAAAGTTGCTTTGCACGAGCCAAATTTTGTTTAATTGGAACAATTTTATCGTATTTTCCGTGAAAGACTATAACCGGGACATCCACAGGAGAAAATCTAGTAGGATTTAATATTGGAAGTGCTAATGCAGGAGCAAGAAGTATTAAACGCATAACTTTTTCTGGAAATTGGCAAGTATATAAAGCACCCATGAGACCTCCAAAAGAAGAAGAAATAATTACCCAAGATTTTTTTTCTCCCAAAATGGATATTAATTGAGCCATTCTTTCTTCCAATAAACTCTTATATGAAGTTGTATCAGAATATTTTTTGAAATTTGGAGTAAGACATCCTGGTAATACTTTTTTCAATAATCGACCTTTAAATCCTTGACCAGAGCTCTCAAGACCATGAATATAAATAATGTTTGGCATATTTACTTTAATATTTTACATCTAAATTATTTTATAATTCTAAGTATTCCTGACCATAACCACGTCGTTGTCCAAAATATATTAATATTCCTACAATGCTAAAATAGAATATAACCAACAAAATCATTAAAAAATAATATTCTCTTGTAAAAGACATCAAATGTAGAGCACTACCAATAACAAATCCAGTAAGTAATCTAGATTGCGTAGTACTTTTTCTTAATGTTAATCTCTGAGTGCCCCAATCAGTTAACCCTGGTATTGGTAAAAACACACATAATAAAACAGCGAGCTCAGGAGTTATTACAGTATTATATATTTTTTCTATTAAATGTGTAAAAAAGAATGCCACGATTCCTCCAAATATTACACCTGAACATCTCGAACAAAAATAAATATAGGTTCTACCAAATTTTAAAAAAAATGTGTGATCACTCTGAGAGACAGTATGATGAGTTAATAGCAAATAATAAAGGTGTTTTTCATTTGTTGCAAGAACTCTATCATAGAGGAAAAGAAGCATTGGAACAATTACAATCACTATAAATGCGTTAATAAGAAATTTTAATCCATAATTTATTATAATTGATTGAAAATGACTAGAAAATAAGATTATTTGAAAAAATATTATAAGAAACATTGTAAAGAGAGAAGAGAGAAATATAATTATAATTGTATATCCTAAATTCCTTAAATTCTGATATTTTAAAGGTTTATATTTCCATATACCACTTAAAAATCCCCAAATTGCAACTATCAAACACCAATGAATATAAATCGCATCGTAATAGGCCAATTGATAAAGATATTCTCCCATAAATCCTGCTATAAAACCGTGATACTTACCTGCTAACGCAGAAAAAAAAGTGAATATCAGTAATGTAACTCCGAGATTTATAAACCATTCAGAATTTTTTAAAAAAATCGTTGAAATTGAGCCAAAAAATTCTGCTACATAGAAATAACACATTATGATAAATGTGCTAATAAATAAATTCAAAAAAATAATTCTTAAAGGATTTTTTTTTTCTTTTTCTGAGTTTTTTACTAAGTGAAAATCTGAATTATCTTCCATATATTTCTATAAATTTTCCCAAAAAGAAATAGTTATTCAAATATATTATCAAGTCGTCGAATTAATTCTGCTTTTGTGTGTTCAAATCCTTTTCTAAGTGCTTTTACAATTATGTTTTTGCCTGTAGGGATCTTTAAAATAAAAGGATCTTTTTCAACAACATTAATACCCTCTTCGTTAAAATCCAATTGTCGCATTAATGATTTAAGAGCTTTTTCTTTTGTTTTAAATACCATTCTGACTAAATCATCATATGTTGAAGCTTCCTGTTTAACATTCAACAACATTATCGCTTCTTGAACTTGACTTACAAAAGTTTCTTTTGTTATCTCTTTTAATTTTTTAAAATTCTTATGGTTAGATTTACATTGCCTGTATGTTTGATCTCCTTCTAAATATTCTGGAAAAAATTCTTCAATGGTCTTATCAAAATTTTCATTTGCTATACCATTATTTAATATTAATTGTGCGCAATCCAAAGTTATTTTTATTTGTTGTAAAGTCCCTATGCGAGCATCGTGATCGGACCAATATTTGTAGAAAGTCTTAACTATTGGTTTTACAATAAAATTAAGAAGACCAGCATCCAGTTCTGAATCAATTAATTGTTTACCATAATCCAATGCTTCTTCCATTTGCTTAGTCATTTTTTTTTCAACAATTCGATAATTTCTTTCCATGTAATCCAAGGTCATCACCAAAATTTTAATGAATGTTAAATTTTACTTCTTCAATCGATTTAATTTAGTTAATTTAATAAATTAAATGAATTAATTTATTTTATGAAGAGAAAAGAATTTAAATGATTTCATAAAACTAATAATTTTAAAGATTTTAAGTGATAACTAATTGCGATATGTGTTTAAAGTTTTAGTAATGGGGGAGTCAGAATCGGCATATGAATATGTAGTAAGAGCATTTCAAGAAGCAGGTCAAGACAAACATGTTTATAATGAGTTTTATAAAGAAATTAATGCTTTAGAAGATATTTGCGCTTTAGAGGTGGATGTATTAACAGATATTATTTCCGCAGATTATGATGAAATTATTCCAACTGTGGATGGAATAATATACCTCATGAACCCTCTAAACATTGATGAGTTTGAGTTTTTTGAAATGAGTTTACCAATAATAAATTCAGTTAAAAGAAATATCCCGATAGTTATCATTTTTTACGATAAAAATGGAATCCTTCCTTTTATTACAAATAAATTTTTAGAAAGCGTTTGGTTAAATTATCCTGAACTTGAAGCATTTATGAATCTTACACCAGAAAAATTTCATCAAGCACTTGAATGTCTTTGCTTAGCGATGATTGCTGGAGATACTCCATTAAATTTTGAAAATGCATGGTTGAGATTTCCTATATTCATAGAGTTAGCGAATCAATATTTTAAAGAACAAAATTATTATTATGCCGCCCAAGCTATGAAAAATGCAGCAACAATTTCAGAGATTTATAATAACAACGAATTTTTTATTTACTGTGAGCAAGTTGCCTTTACTTTTTCAAAGATCAACCTGTATCTAGAAGCTTCAAAAATTTTTAATAGGTTTGATAAAAAGAAATCAATTGATTTCCAAAAATTATACCACAAAGCGATGCTAACAGAAGGTAATAAGCTATTTAATAAAGGAGGTTACGAACTTGCCGCCTCACAATACGAGACTGCCGCTCAATGGGCATCAATTGAACTAGAAGATAAAAAATTAGTTAATGAATCTTTTAAATTAGCGATAAATTCTTGGATTTCTGCTTGTAAAGTTGAAAATGCATTTATAATTCTTGAAAGGTTACCTCATGAAGAAATTGGTGCAATATTGATTGAAGTTTCAGATAAAATTGTTGATGCGGCGGAATTTTTAATGTCAAAAGGAAATATAGAAGCTGCAAGAGACCAATTATATTATAGTATAAATACTTATCAACGAGAAGGACTTTTCGACGAGTTAAAAAAATTTACTACTAAGTTAGTAAATATATTAATAACAATACTAGAGGAGAGAATCGATGAAAACGACTTATATGCCGCTAAAAAGGCATACGACGAGATTGAAAATCTATGGGAGGCTTATGAGTTAGAAAAAGTCAATGTTGATAATAAATTAGAGAAATTAATTAAACTCCTATTAAAAGAATTGAATTTTGGTATGGCCACAATTTTAATTAATAAATTAAATTCTTTAAATTTAAAGAAAAAATTAACCGAATATAGTATAAAAATAGAAGAGAAGAATAAACAATTAAAAAAGAGAGAGATTGAAGAATATGTTCAACAAGGGGTAAAAATATTACAAGAGTTTATTGAATTTGAAGAAAACATTATTGCTGAGATGAATTCTCAAAAAATAGAAGAATCTAAGGAGTATATTAAGAAAGGTGAATTTTTTAATGCTGCTAAAATCGTAAAAAATCATTCTGTTTTTCTCAAAAATATTGGTAAAGAAGAGATTGGAAACATAATATTAACTAAATCTTTAGACATATTAATTGAAGGGAATTTACTTGATAATTTCTTTAAATTCTACTCTGATTTAACAGTAGATACTAAGAAAAGATATTTAATAAGAATATATCCACTTTTCATTGAAAAATTGAAAGAATTGACAAAAGAAAAGAATTACAGTAAGAAGGAAAAAATATTTGAGATGTCAAATAAACTGTTTAGAAACGAAATGTTATATCAAGAATCCAAAGAAATTAATAAACTATTCATAAAAGAAATCAAAAAAGAAGCCTTAAAAATCATAGAAATTGAAAAAGATTTACCAGGAATTGAAAAATCAAAGAAGTTAATAAAAAAAATTAACAGAATTGCATCAGCTTATTTAGATAAAGATAAGGTTAAATTTAAAATTACTTTAGATAAAATCTATAAAAAGATTGCTGAAACTTATATTTCTTTAGAAGATTTTTCCTCTGCACAAGCTTTTACAGACAAAATCGAAAATAAAATGTTTAAAAGCGAAATACACAAGAAACTTGCTAAATTCGAGGCTAGCAAAGAGGCAATTAGATCTAAAGAGGCTGAAGAATCATTTAAAGCCGAAGTTTTAAAAGAGAGGTTGTCATTTATAAAGAAAAAAGGAAAAGATGCAAAACACGATCAAAAAAACGAATTGAGACAAAGAAGTGGTTTGAAACGAATTTATTTCAATGACGCTTTAGAATTTGCAAAAACACAAAAATTTGATAAAGCAATTTCTTCCTATAAAGAAAGCATAATTAAATTAAACAAGATTAAAAAATACAATTTAGCAGGGGTATCCTTAGCAATTGCGTCTTTATTGTTAATAAAAGAAGACAGAATAAATGAGCTGGAAAAATTAATAAAAGATATAAAAGAAAAATTATCTAGTTCTGAAAAATTGTTTTCTGAGACGTTCCCTGTCACTCTTATAGAATACATCATAGATATGAAAAAAATTCAAGATGAACCAAAATTAAAAGAAGCTCTGTCTTATTTAGAGTATTTGCCTCTGTTTGAAGAAGAAATATTAATACTTTATGATTATCTGGGTAAAGAAATTGAAAAAGAAGAGAAAATTGAGAAACCTTCGTTTGATGCTGGTAATATAGCGAAATTAAAAAGCGAGATTAATAAAATAGCAAAGAATATTAAAAAAGAAAAACAAGATATTGCGAAAAGAAAAATCATGAGACGAGATTATTGGAACAAAGCTTTAGAAGAATTAAATAAAAATAATTTTCGCGAAGCTTCTCAAATTTATTTTGCTGGTATTCAAAAGCTTGTAGATAAAAAATTCCTAAAATATGCAGCAGTAAATTTAATTTTAGGAACTTTAATTCATATTTACGAGATGAATGTTGAATTTGCTAAATCCACATTTGAAGATTCTATAAATAAGACTTGGAAAATTAAAGATAAAGCGAAATCTTTACCGGAAATTCAAATTATGAAATATATATTCATAGCTTATGAAAATGATTTGCAAGGTTTAATTCAATTAATTCTCAATCATCTTATTGAAAAACTAATTCTTTTTAAACCAGAGATTATATTCATTAGAACTCTTTTAGGAGAAGAAATAGTTAAGGAAGAGATAGAAGAACCCCTCTCAATAAAAACGCCAGAAGAAATGAAAATAGAGTTAGATTTAACAATTAGTAATCTTCATAAAAAAATTGGTGATATTAAAAGAGATTTCAACGATTTTTACACGAAAAGAAAAGCTATGAAAAGACGATATTACAATGATATTTTGGCATTACTAAAAAATAATTCTTTTAAGGAAGCAGCCAATAAATATTTGGAATTGGCTAAAATTTTATTGAAGAGGAAAGACTATGAAAATACTTCTTTTGTTCTTCTTTTACATGGTTTGTCTCTGTTAAAAAGTGGAGAATCTCCTGAGCAAATTAAAAGTGAATTTACAAAATTCTTACAACATATAGGATTAAGCGAAAAGATTCTTAAAGAAACTTTCTACTTTACATTTCTGTTATTCGTTATTGAAGTAAAAATATATGAAATGAAAGAATATAATCCAAATATTAAAAAAATCTTAGATTTGTTGCCATTATTTGATGATGAAAAAGAGTTAATTAATATTATTATTACATAATTTTAGCATATCTCTGAAGATCTTTCACGCGCATTCTAAGTGTAACTTCCGTGACCTTCGCAAGTTTCGAAATCTCTTTTTGAGTACGATTTTCATTTGAAATTTTTGATCCTAAGTAAATTGCTGCGGCGGCTATCCCCTTAGGATCTTTCCCTGCTGTATTAAATCCATTTTCTTTCGCACTTTCAATTAATTTAACAGCTACATTCCTAACTTGCATCGATAATCCTAATTCATCATTAAATTTATCCACATAGCGATCAGCTGAGAAATGTTGGACTTTTAAATTAAGTTGAGGCAAAATTTCCATTAAAATTAATCTATAACTTTTTATCACTTTTTTCTTAGGTATTTGAGCAACTTTTGTTATTTCTTCAACTGTTCGAGGGATTCCATGAACTCTTAAAGCACAAAAAATTGAAGCTGATAACAATGTATCAATACTTCTACCCATAGTCAGCTTCTTTTTTACAGTTTGAGTATAAATTCGAAGTGCGTCTTCAGCAACAGTATCAGGAATTCCTAATCTTTTTTGTAAACGCTGTAAATTTGGTAAAGCGATCCATAGATTTCTCTCATAGCTGGTTGTTAGCGATCTGTGGATTTTAGCCAATCTATTAAATTTTGATTTGAATTTTGGGCTTAATAAAGTACCTCGAGCATCACGACTACCACGAATAATCGTACGAGGACCGATCGGACTATATACCCTTTCGTTGCTCTTTCGTTTTTGTATTTCCTCTGCTGTGAAAGCCCTTCTCGGTGATGTATCAAGAATTCTGGAAAAAACAGACGCACAGTTTAAACAAACATAAAAGCCGTCCTCTTCGCTAATTTTAGGAGCATCACAGCATTGTTCCACCTCCTCAAAAAAATTATTTGGATCAGACGACATTAATTATAATGATAACTATAATTAGTATTATATTTAAGATAATCCAACTATATAAATATTAATTATATCTATATTGTGAAATGAATATTTATATTTTAATAATAAAAATTCATAAAAATTAATAACGAGATCTTTTTTTCTTTATTGAAAAAAAGGTTAAGAAAGAACGCTTTACACTATAAATAAATAAAAATAAAAGTTAATTTCACCTAAATATTATATATTTAAAACAAAAAGAATAGAAATTTCAATGTCAACTGAATTTACAAATGTAATCCAAGCACTTTCAAAATTTTTAGAACCTAAATTGGTTAAAAAATTAGAATTTTCAAGTAGAGGCGAAACCATAAAATTAGAATCTACTGATGATATTAAGAATTTACCCCTTGAAACATATAACTTTATAGGTGAAGATGAGGCGAAGTATTTAGAAGAATTTTTAGAAATTTCTAATATAGCTGAAGCAGCTAAATTCAGAAATATAAAGATACGAGAAAAATTCGATGAAAAAATTAAAGCTCTTTTTAAAAAATATCCTAAATTTGAAGATAAATTAGAGAAGGCAATTACAATTAGTTCTATTATATCAAGCATCAAAAGTGACGCGATTAGCATAGATAAAGAAAACCAAAAGGTAATAGTAGTAGGTTTAGACAATGCTGGTAAAACTGCAATACTAACTAAGTTTGGTGGTAAGTTAGGAATAATGGATCTCGCTAATTTAAAACCGACAAAAGGAGTCAAACGAAAAGTAATAGAAAGCTCAAATTTAGATCTTTTTATTTGGGATATGGGAGGTCAAAAACAATATAGAAGTAAATACTTAAAAAATCCAGACCAGTATTTTCTTCAAATTGACCTATTAATATACGTGATTGATGTTCAAGACTCTGAGAGATTTGAATCGTCTTTTGATTACTTTGAAACTATACTCGATACCCTGGTTAAATTAGATGAAAATCCTTATATATTAATTTTTATCCACAAATACGACCCTGATCTTAAAAGGGATCCTACTATTTTACTTAATGTTGAATTTTTAAAAGATAATTTGAAAGAATTGTTTAATCATAGAGAAATTAAATTTGATTACGAAGTCTATTTAACAAGTATATTTTCTCTAATTTCTAACGAACCACAATTTTCCAAATATTTAAAAGATATTATGAAAGCGCCTTATGGAATTACCGATCCTACCGTTAAAAGGGTCGAAGGTTTAGGTGAGATATTAGAAGAAACCCTAAATGCAGTTATAAGGCTTTCAGAATCAATCTCACTTCAATTATCTGCGATAGAACACCGGCTAGAGGCAATTGAAGGGGGGGCGGTACATTCTGTGGGATCTATCGAAGCTCAAGGGTCTCAACAGATTCCTCCAAAAGCAGATGTTAGATCTCGTGTTCTCGACGAGTTAAAAGATTTATTTGATAAAAAAAAGAAATTAAATATTTAAAATTCTCTTTTTTGAAATATTCATTTGTTTTTGTTTAATAGTTTATATGCTTTTTTAACCTTATGAATTTTGGTCCTAAAATAATTAACAGAATGACTATCAGAACCTACAAAAATTTTTGCCCCTTCATTATTTAATTTTTTCACAACTTTCTTTGAGGGAAAACTGCGCGCTATAGGATATTTTATCCCTGAAAGATTATATTCTATTTGAATTCCATTTTTAATACAGAGCCTACCAATATTTAATACTCTCTCATCCGATATATCACAATCAAATGTCGGATTTAAATCTTTTGGATTTAAATATCTAAAAATCGTATCAAGATGGCAAATCTTTTTAAAAATTTTTGAATTTATTAATCGTTCCATTAATTCAAAATACTCGTCAACAATGTTTTTTATTTTTTTCTTTTTTAATAATTTTAACAATTTTTCTCTCGTTGTGACGGGATACCCAAAATCCATCTCGTGCAGTGTTCCCGCAATAAAATCTATTTGTTTTTCGTATTCATCCATGAATTCCCAAAGTTCCATTTCTCTATCAATATAATAATCTACTTCAAGGCCACTCAAAACGGATTCGTAATTTTCTTTAATTTTATCTATTTCCTCAAGATATTGATCAATTTTACCATCTCCGTAAAATGGATAATTCTTATCGTTTTCAACATAATAAAGTTCATAGTGATCCAAAAAACAAATATTAATTTTATTTTTTTCAGCCACTTTTATGTAATCTTCAAATAATGGCCCGAACTCTTTAATATCGTGACTCCAACGCGTGTGAACGTGGTAATCAGTATACTTGAACTTCATGGATTAACAAAGTACATAATTAAACAGATAAATATTTTTTCTATTCCTCTTCTTTTTCAAAAAAAACTTCGTAAAATAGCTCTTTTTCTCCTGCTTCAGGAGGGGTAATTATTGTTCGACCACCTTTTTTTATTATATGAACGGTTTCTTTATTTTGAATATGAATATTTCCGTAAAAACCCTTAATTCCCTTTTCTTTTGCAATTTTTATAAGGTGGTTATAGATAAAGGAAGCAATACCTTTTCCTCTCCATTCCTTCTTCACAACAAAACTAAATTCTGCCATGTTATTGTGGGGATTTAAGTAATAAGTAGCATTTCCTACCATTACCTGATTACCAATATCTCCTACAAATGTACCAATCGAAAATATGTTATGATAATCAATATTAACTTCATATTGAGCTTTTGAATGCGTAAATTCTTTTTTTACTTCAAAGAATCTTAAATAACGATCTCTCTCATCTAAGGAATAATATAATTCTTTTAATAGCGGTTCATCAGTAGTATTTACTGGTCGAACAATAACTTTCTTATTTTCCATCATAAAAGAGGTCTCATATTGTTTAGGATATAAACAAATGTTTCCATGCTCATCACAGGGTAAGATTTGGTCCGAATAAATATATTTCAACGCTTTTGCTTCCTCTAATAATTGCTGTCTAAACTTTGGATGTGCTATACAAATTAATTCAATAACCCTGTCGCGAATTGTTTTACCATGTAAATAAGCAACACCCCACTCAGTTACAACATAACGTACATCTCCACGAGATAACATTACTCCGGCTCCTTCATCTAAATGAGATACAATTCTAGATTTTTTACCATCTCTAGTTGTTGACGGCATTATGATAATAGGTTTACCGCCCTTAGAAAATGCAGAACCTCTCATAAAGTCAATTGTTTCACCTAATCCCGAATAAAAAGTATAACCTTCTGTTGAAGCATTTACTTGTCCAGTAAGATCTATTTGTCGTGCTGAATTAATTGAAACTAAATTTTTATTTTTCCCTATAATCCTTGGATTACACACGAAATCTGATGTTCGGAATTCAATGTAGGGATTATTATGTATAAAATTGTATAATTTTTTAGTTCCTAAGGCAAAGCTAGTAACTATTTTACCTGGAAAATAGTTCTTTTTTCTACAAGTTAAAACACCATTTTCGATAAGTGGTATAACATTATCCGTAATACAATGGGAATGCATGCCTAGATCTTTTTTATCCTTAAGATGTTTTAAAACTGCGTTTGGCAAATCTCCAAAACCCACATGGATGGTTGACTTATTTTGAATTAATGTCGCTATATTTTGGCCAATTCTCTCCGCAATTTCATCTGGTTCATCAAAATGAAATTCTAATAAAGGAGCATCATTAAAGACAAAATAATCAATTTCTTTCATATGAATAAAACTATCTCCCAAAGTCCTCGGCATTTGAGGATTAATTTCTACTATAATTAACGAAGCTGATTGTGTTATTGGTTTCGCTATGTCTATATTTATTCCAAATGAACAGAATCCATAGGGATCTGGTGGAGTTGTTTGAATAAGAGCAACATCAATATATTTTCGCCCAGAGAGAAATAATAAAGGAATTTCACTTGCATAAATGGGAGTATAATCTGCTTGTCCGCTATTTATATCCTCTCGAAGAGTTCTTCCAATAAAAAAAGCATTGTGTCGAAATAAATCTTCTTTTTTATCTTTCCCGAAGTATTTCTCAGGACCGGCATCTAGAAAATGAAGAATTTCGGTATCAATTAAACTTTCTGATTGCTTTATTAATTCTGATGTTAATGCTTGCGGTTTACTACAGCCAGAATCAATGAATACACGGTTACCGGGAAATATTTTTTTAATTGCATCTTCAGCGGTAATTTCCTTATCTTTCCATTTTTCTCTCCATTCTTGATCAATAATATTCACTTTCGCCATTCTAAACACTTGATAGTTATATCACTTTCTATCTTATAAATAAGTTTCTAGGATTTTTAATTTATGTACATTTAATCATCATATAATTTATGAATCCTAAAATAAATCTTTAAAAATGATTAAGTTCTTACTCCTCTTAAAAATTTTATTTCATAAAGTATGGAAAAATAAAAGCGTGAGAATATATGTCAAAGGAAGAAAAGATAGCAACTGTTCTTACTGAAGATCGGAAATTTGATCCT
>JBHLQY010000034.1:0-18230 GCA_048883105.1 Candidatus Thorarchaeota archaeon
GCAACAATAAGTACAACTACGATTATAATTGGAATTATATAGGCCATTGGATCTTCTAGGGCAAATTCTAAGACAACTTCATCGTCTTCATTCATAACCATATAAGAGGACAAAATGCCATCTTCGTTGAATTCCATTTCAATTATAACATTTTTTCTATGAACTTCACCATTATACCAATAAAACGTTTCACTTCCGAATCTTTCATATAATAATTTATTTTCATCAGTATACCACCACTTATACAATTCTAAATGATCTAAATAATCCTTTACATTAATTGGAACCCATGGTACATAATTGTCTTCAATAGGGGTATCCGTTATATGATCTATGGGATCCGCAAACCAAGTAAATCCTTCATCTTCGTAATCTGCATCTCCAAATTTAGCTTCATCCGTCCACAGCCAGATATCGTATTCGACGGTATAAGCATCTTCTACAACTCTGGTCTTGGTCGAATTCATTCTATCTTCATCATTAACATCCGTAATCTCCCATTTCATTTTTTTTCCTTCTTCTATGCCCTCAAATATCTTAACATCATCATAATGGTTTCCCCAGGATTCCTTCATTTTTTGCTCATCAAATGTGTTACAAATCCAAACATATTCATCTCCTTCATCGAGCCCAATTTCATAGTCCTCGTCGTCATCATCGTTAGCAATAGTATTAGTTGTGAATCCGATAATAATTGTTGCAAAAAGCAAAAAACTAATTAAGATTAGTTTTGTTTTCATTGTATTTCAACTTTTTTTAGTATTTCGATCGAAAAATTTTTATAAGAAAATTTTTATTAATTAAGTTTTAACCACTAACACTTAAAAAGGTTTGCGCGTTAGTGATACGCAAGAATTGATCAATCACAAAAATTAAACTATCCCTATACTATTAGAATGCAAGTATATTGGCGATACTCCTCATCTATAAAAAATGAGAGCCTTATAAGGTTTATTAAGTTAGAAGATATTTAAATGTATACTATTTGTGGTAGGTGAAATAGAAAATTAGCAAGAAAGCAAATAGTCAAGACTTGGAATCAGAGATACTAGAGTATATTAGGGAAAAACCAAGTGGCGTTAGTATAATGGAAATTGCAAGGGAAAAAAGATTTTCAAGGAGTTTAGTTTCTAAATACATTTTAAGCCTCTTACTTAAGAAAAAAATATTTAGTAGAAAAATACACCTTACCAATAAAATTAGTAAGAAAATCTATTTTAGCAGTAAAACTGGTCGAAATCCTGAGTTTGAAATACTGGAGTATATAATAGAAAAGTCAAGAGGAGTTACCATAACAGAAATTGCAAAGAAAAGGGGATTTTCAAGGAACACTGTTGCTAAATATGTTTCAATCTTGGAACTCAAAAAAATAATCAAAAGTAAAAAAATTGGGCCTTATCGTATATATTTTAGTACTGAGATGAAATTTTTCTCAAAAATGTTTACGATTTCTTATTATAAAGCGATTTTGGCGGGCTTACAGGAATATTTTCCTAATTCCAGCGAGATTTTTAAGGAAATAGGTCGAAATAGCTTAAAATATTTAAATGATTATCTTGCTCCAGGGATTTCAACGAAATTAAAAGGTATGAATCCTACTCGCATATTATCTTTATATTATGACGCGTTTGGAAAGTTCTATCCTTCTCTCAATATGATTCGACCATCCATCAAATTATCAACGAGAAAAGAAGATGGAACCCTTAAATTTATATTAAAACTTACCAACTCTGAATTTTTAGATAATCCTGATAAATATTTATATCATTATTATATTTCAGCTGGTCTTATTGAGGCAATATGGAAAAGGGAAATAAATAAGGATGTAGTATGCAACGTTGAGACTGTACATATTTCTGATGATGAACAAAACTCATATGTTGAATTATCAATTAAATGAAATTCGAGTAATTAAAAGATTAACCCCCAAAATATAGATACAAGAAAGTGATATCGTCTCCATTTTTTAGAACTGTTTGTAAAAATCCGTCGTGTCTATAGCTCCTTCCATTTATTATTATCGACAGAAACGAGCTAAATACTCCTTTTTTATTTTTATCCCAGATTAATTCTTTAAATTTAATACCATATTTTTTATAGAAATAGTCTAATAATTCTTTTAACGTTAGTTCCTTGTCAAATTCTATTTTTTTGTGGAGTTCTTTTGTCAATTCATTAAAAGGAGGTTCAAAATGAACGTTAAGATATATCATTTTAAGTATTCTTCTCTTTTATTGATTCTTCTTAATATTAAATAACAATAACAATATAAAATTTTTTTGTTAATTTTTCATAATATAAATAGAATTTTCGGAAAGAAAAGAAAAATTAATTTAGAGTTTTAACAATTAAATTATAAAATACGAGAGATTTTCTAATCTCTATAGAAATTAAGATGGTTTGAAAATGGCTAAAGTTTTTTTTATTTCAAAAAGTAATGTTCGTGATGCTTGGTTATCTGCTATAGGGCTAGTTTTATTCAATGGAGATGATATTAAAACCGAATACGATAAATCTGAAGATTCTCCCTCAAAAGATGCAACAGTATTAATTAAAATAAAGGATCCCATAAGCAATCCTATAATGAGAAAGGATAAAATAATGAAAATTCAGTCTAAATATGGAAATTCTTACGAGGTCTATGGGTGTATTGCAGATACTTATCTTATTGGGTCGATTCAAAGTGGCTATATCGAAGAAATTATGGATGGTGTGAACGATCACTATATTTGGGATTCTGGTTTAAGTTTTCCTTATTCATATCACGATCGTATCTTTAATTACACTCCATTCTCTCTGGAAGATACAATCCACATAAATTACAATTTAGAATATGTAGATAATGAATTTGTAAAAAAGCATCAAAAATTGATACAAGCAGAAAAAATTGAAAGTACACCAGACTCTAACATTTGGAAACTAAAAAATGGTGTTGAAATTGATTTAGATAAAAAAATTTCAGATCAAATCGGTGTTGAGAAAATCCCTATGGGGGTGATTGACTTTCCAAAAATTAATCAAATCGAATTTATTGTTCAAAAACTAAAAGACAAACCTTATAGTCGTAGAGCTCAAGCAATAACATGGAGACCACTCGTTGATCCTTACCATCATGATCCCCCCTGCCTTCAAAGAATATATATGCGAGTTAAGAATGGAAAATTAATTATGCAAACGACATGGAGAAGCCGAGATCTTTTTCGAGCGTGGGAAGCGAATGTAAATGGCATGATTAGAATACAAAAAAACGTTGCAGATCAGCTCGGTGTGGAGATGGGACATTATTTGGACTTTAGTAATTCTCTACATATCTATGGAAATACGATATCAGAAGTAAAGGATATGTTAAACCGAATGAAAAATAGAGGAGAACCATTTCCTGAAGAAATCCTTGATCTTATGAATAAAAATGAAAACGATAGAAAATAAATATGAATTTATATAAATTTTATAAAATCCCTAACTCTTTTAACCTTTCTTCAGTTGGCCTACCGGTTTCCCAATCCCATTTACGCTCTTGATAATATCTTTTTAAATTTTCTTCTAATTCTATCTTCACATCCCCCGTTTTTCCAGATTTTAATACCTTTTTTAGATGATTTGGTAATTTATCATCTTTTCTTGATATTCCTAAATTGCAATTTATGACTCTCTTTAGAGTGTTAATGCGCTCCCCGACCACCATTAATGATTTTTTATCATAATTAAATCCTGTTCCAGCATTAATGTGTCCGATGATATGTTCAAATTCGGCTTGTATAAAATTGCAATTTACAGCGGAATCATCGATGGCCCTTATATTTTGTAAAGCAATGACTCCTTTTTCTCTACCTTTTATGGAAGATCTAGATTTGCCACGTTTTATACGAAATCGTGGATATGATGCAATTCCAAGTTCAGCACTGAACCAATCACATTTGTTATGATTTGCTCCTGTAGGAGAGGTAATATAACTTAAAGCTTGTCCTACAAATGCGCGTGGATCATGCATAGGCATTTCTAAACCTTTTACGTGAGCGGCTAATTCTGGATCAACATTTAATTTTTCTGCCATGACTCTTACACCTTCAGCAAGTATGTTACCTATGCCTTCTCTTCTAGAAATTTTATCAATTAATTTTAACAATAAACTACCATTACCCCATTTTATATCCTCAATTCTAATGTCATCTAAGTATCGTATTATATTTTCAGTTCCTAGACCATTTTCAACCAAGTAAATTAAAAAAGCGATACTTACTCCTCCAGAAATCGTATCAATTCCGTAGACATTACACTTATGGTTTGCTAAAATCACATCTTTTGAATTAAAAACGCCACATAAAGGCCCAAAGGCCGCAACAGATTCATATTCAGGACCATCTACTTTTATATTCTTACCATTGTCTTCTATAATTGTTGTTTTACCACATTTTAATGTACACCCTGCACATCCATAATCCAGCACGGGATACTCTTCTTTTAAAGTTTGTCCCGTTAATTTCTCTGCGAAAAATTCCGTTTCAGTAAAATAATATCCAGGAGTATCACCCATTACCATTCCAATATCAAGATAGCAATTCGTTCCATATAAAGAGAACAAATATGGGGTTATATTCTTCATAAGATCTCCTTCCTTTGCTTCTTCTGCCTGAATTAATAATTCTTTACCTATTTTACTATCCGCTATTTGAATTATATTAGTTCCGTGAATTGCTAATGCTTTTAGATTTTTAGATCCCATGAGTGCTCCTAGGCCACATCGTCCAACGGCTCTTCCTTCGTCATTAATAATTCCTGCGTATTTCACTAAGTGTTCACCAGCAGATCCTATAGTAGCAACATTTACTTTATCATTATTTAACTCATTTTTTATAATTATTTGAGTTTCATAGGTATCATTACTCCATAAATTACTAGCATCCTTGAATTCAATGATCTCATTATGAATATATAAATAGACGGGATGTTTAGACTTTCCAATAATAACAATAGCGTCAAAACCACTTTTGCGTAAAGAAATACAAAAGTAGCCTCCTGACGAACCTTCGCCCCAAATCCCCGTAAGTGGAGATATTCCTGTTACAGTATATCTTCCTGAAGATGGTCTGATTGTTCCCGTTATAGGTCCAGTAGCAAATATAAGTGGATTGACCTCTGAAAAAGGATCCTTTTTTAAAATCTCATAATTATCATTTGATAATAAATCGTAAGTTAGTTTAGCGCTTAATCCAGCCCCTCCAAGATAATCTTTTGCAATTTGAGGATTTAATTCTTTAATATCAATCTTTTGATCACTTAAATTAACATAAGCGATTTTTTCATTATAACCAAATAATTTTTTACTCATTTTTTTCTCTCAACTTTTATCTTATTAAAAATCAATATTATTTCCGTCCCATGCGTATTCAAATATTTTTTTAAACAGTGTGATATTAACTGGACGATTAGAAGCGAGACTAGATGCATCATCATCAGCATATTCAGCTAATAAATCAAGTTTTTCCATAAATTCTTCTTTACTTATTACTGGATCTTTTAAATCTTTTATACATGTAGGGGCATCAATAGAGAATAAAAAATCTTTAAGTGCTTGAAGAAATTCATTTAAAATATCTTCTCTGTTCTTATTTTCAATTGTAATATTAAAAATTGGACACAATAGCTTCCAATTATCAGTAACTTTTGCTTGGAAAGCGACAGAATAAGGCAGGAACAAACCTACGCATAGGCCATGATGTATATTAAACACTTTTCCAAAACTATGCCCTAAGGAATGTTCAATTCCGGCTACTGTATTCCCAAATCCTATTCCTGCCATCAATGATGCCATTTGCATATGATCCCGGGCTTCCATATCTTTTGCGCCATATTTATAGGCACGTGGGAGATATTTTACTATTTCTTTTATAGCAGTTGAAGTTAATGCGTCAATGTAAGGAGTTCCATAATTTGAAATATAACATCCAACCGCATGCGCAAGCGCATCTAGACCTGTTGCCATTGTCAAAAAAGGTGGCATATCTTTCACAAAATCAGTATCCAACACAGTTATATCAGAAAACAACTCGTCACTCATAACCACCAATTTTTTATGAGGTTCTCTATTAGTGTCTGAAATTACTGCGAATTGGGTAACTTCGGAACCTGTTCCTGATGTGGTTGGAATTGCAATAAAATATTTTAATTTTCTACGTAATCCTAAAGGTCCAATTGGCAAAATCATGAAAAGATTCGCTTGCGGTTTTTCATATTTTATCATAACCATTTTAGCTGTGTCCATAACACTACCGCCACCAATAGCAATAATTATTTTCGGTTTAAATTCTTCGCAAATTTTTGCTCCCTCATCAATACTATGCAATGGCACTTCTGGTATCGCACCTGACCATATTTTATAGTCCATATCTATAAGATCAAGGTTTTCTGTAACTTTTTCAGCAAATTTTTTAGTAAAAGAATCTGTTATAATTAACGCTCTTCTATCTTTACTTTCGAGTAAAGCTTCTAAATATCTAATAGCTTGAATTAGGCTTGCTTTACCTTTATAAATCCTTGATGAGAAAAAATTAGAAGTTATACCTCTCATGGCTTTGGCACCCCTAAGGGGCATCATTTCCTTAATCATATCAGCTTCATACCAGGCTGGTTGTTTTTTAACCATTTTATTTAATATCACCTAATAAATTATTTTTTCGAAAGTTGTATAAACTTTGATAGTCTAATATATAATAATTCGTATACTTATCCTTCATTTAGAATATTAGAATAAATTTACTATTTGAAAATCAAGGGAAAAACTCTTTTTGTATTTTCATATATTTGTTCTTCCAATTCGTCTTGATGAATATCCTTAAGTTTAGAAATTGTGTTTAAAACATCCCTAATCATTGCTGGTGTACCAATATTCCCCGAATATTTAACGGGTCCATCACTTTCTAATAAGAGGTGATCTTTATTAACCATCATCACAGTTTTTTTAACTCCTGGAGAATAAGAGATGGCTGGTGTAATAGAAAAATAATATCCTCTTTCAATGCCTAACTTTAATAGATGCTCTGGTCCTGAATACCAGTGAATATTTATATTAGGAATGTTATATGAAGGTAATGAATCAAAAACAATTTGTTCTGCTCCTTTAGTATGTATATTAACTGGTAATTCTAATTTTTGCGCAAGTAAAAGCATTTTGTCAAAGATATGCTTCTGTAATGGATAAAGCTTCTTATCCTTAACAAAATAATGATCTAGACCAATTTCACCAATTGCTACTATTTTTTTTTTATTCGTTTGGATAAATTCCATCACAGAATCTAACTGTCCTTCAATATCCTTGTTCATCTGTACTTCTTCAGGATGAATTCCAAGTGCAGGATATATTGACTTATCTTTATTTGAGATGTCTAAAACTCTTTCTAAACCTAACGCAGACATTCCAACAGAAATAATTTTTTCGACACCAACATCTTTAGCTTCTTTAATTATCTCATTCAAATTTAAATAGAGATTACAATGACAATGTATATCAGTTAACATCTTATGAAATTCAGATTTTTTATTTAAATTTCAAGTTTAATTATTAAAAATTCAGAAATATGAAAATTTTGTTCATAAACTATTAATTTTTTCTTTCAATTTTGCAATTTGCATGACAAGGTTAAATTTTTTAGAGATCGGTATCTCTTCAGAATCCAAGTGATTTTTTAGAAATTCTAATTTATTAAATAAAAAGTTCTTCAAAACTTCTCTAGAAGCTGGTTTTTTAAAATCAAGTATAGGGATCTTTTCAATTTTAGCAGTTTTTTTTTGACGAAGGAGAGATATTGCTTTTGCAAACTGTACTTGCAATCCTTGAGAATTTTTTAGATCCTCTTCGTCTAAAGCATCGAGAGTATCTTTTAAACCTTTTATAAATGCTTCTATATCTTCAATATCATACGAATCATGGTCATTCATCGTTCTTAAAAAAACCCATTTTTCAGAAAATTCTATGATAAATCTAAATATTCAAAAATTTATAAAATAAAAGATTTTACTAAAAAAAAAATAGTTTTACTTAATATTATTATTTTTCTCTAACACATTGGGCAAAATTACTTCAGTGAGAGTTTTTAAAACTTTATCTCGTAGTTCCTTATCATGAAACCGTATTCTATCTGAAAATTCTATTTGTATTGCTTGACTTCTAGGAATTTGAGCAGCTCCATATTGTTTAATAATATAACCTCCCGTTAAAACATACTCTCTCCTTCTTGGATGACCTGGTGCTATTGGAATGCCTAATTTTAAGAACTTCTTTATTATCTTGCCTCGAATATTTTTGTCCCAATCTTTTTTAGGAACAGGTTCTGAAAAAAGTGAGACCAAGTTATCCGTACCTAAAATAAGCTCAACGTCTCGAAATCCCGGTGGTCTATTATGTTTTTCAAAACCGTGGATATCAATCAAGAGCGAATAACTAAACTTTCTTAAATTCTGTGTTATAATTTCCTTAATTTTTTTGTGATAAACCTGAAAAATTTTTCTTGCTAAAGCTGAATTGGAATCATATGCTTCTGATTCTATTCTATTTAAATCTATTTTACTGCGCCTTATTTTTGATAATATGTAAGAAGGAGAATATTGATTGGAAGTAATCTTTTCAGACTTATGTTTTATATAAAAAATGAATTCCTTTGCTAATTCAATTGTAGCTTTGTCAATTCCCATAACGCCTTTAGACCTTATAGGAATGTTTCTATACTCTAATGTACCACCATGAGGAACTGAGATTATTAAAGGGATAGCGCCTATTTCAAATTCTAAAAATTTTTTTAAATTAGACATATTAAAAGTGTATTGAAATAAAAATTAAAAAAAAGAAATTAAGCAATTACTGGGGAATTCATAAAAGTCAAATAGCGAAGAACAATGAAAACGCCTAGCCACAAGCAAAAATTTATTGTTCCAAATGTGTAATAAGGCCAAATTTTCTTGTCCTTTTCAAAAGTCACATAAGCAAATAGCCAGGTTCCAAGTGCACCAACGGCTCCTAAAATAATATCAGTTACCATATTTTGCAAGCTATCGGGTCTTCCCTCAAATTTAAGATGATCCATTCCACTCCAGAAAAACAAGTAATTTTCTAAAATCTCCCAACCAATGAAAATTATTAGAGAAATAATAAAGACAAGTAATAAGGAAAATAATGGAATTTTTCCTTTAGCTTTAGGTATTGTGTAAAATAACGATATAAGCAGAAAAGCACCTATTCCGAAGCAAATATGACCTATTGAATAAAAGTCGAACCAACTGACACAAACCTCATCAGTGGTTGTGGCAATAATCTCGTTAAATAGCATTGAATTTTTCAACTTTATTTTTTTTTAATTTTTAATTAAATAGTTTATTTTTAGTTTAGTTTATAAATCTTTTTGATGCCAATATTTAATTTAATTTAGATTAAATAATAAATTATTATTTTCAAAGGAGTTAAATTAGTAATAGAGTCGTAATTTGCAGAAAAATATTGCCTTTGTTGTATATTACCATAAAAACAACAAATATAGTTTCAACGCATTAATTGGAGCTTTAGAGTCATATGAGAATATTCATGAAATTGATATTTTTTTTATAAAAACTAAAGAAAATCTTATCGCTATTTTTCGAGATTTAATAAGAAAATATGATATAGTCATTTTAGGCGTTTCTTTTTTTACAACACAACTTTGGGAGATTAATGGATTAATCAATACACTCATAAAAAAGTATAGTAAGAATTTAATTTATTTAGCTGGCGGACCCCATCCTACTGGAGATCCTTTAGGAACGCTTAAAATAGGATTTGACGTAGTCTTTATTGGTGAAGGAGAAGAAACTCTAATAGACTTTTTTCAAAAAATTAGAAATAATGAAGATTACAAAGATATAAAAGGTATTGCTTATATGAACGATGATAATGAAATATCTTATACTGGCAAAAGGGCTCCTATTAATTTAGATAAATATTCACCGTTCCCTATCCAGCATAATAAATTTGGTCCAATTGAAATCACAAGAGGGTGCCCTTACTTTTGTTATTTCTGTCAAACGCCTTATATCTTAGGTGGATACCCAAGACATAGAAATATTGATTCAATATCTAAATACGTTCGAATAATGAAAAGTAAAAATCTTACCGATATAAGATTTATTACTCCGAATGCTTTTTCTTATGGCTCTTTAGATGGTAAAACAATAAATTTGCCCAAATTAAAAGAATTAGTCGTTAAAATATATGAAATAATTCCAAAAGGAAGAATTTTTTTAGGCTCTTTTCCTTCAGAAGTCAGACCTGAACATGTATCAGAAGAAACATTAAACCTAGTTAAAAATTACGCTTCTAATGATAATATCATTATTGGAGCACAATCAGGAAGCCAGAGGGTATTAGATTTATGTCATAGAAGTCATACAGTTGAAGACATTTATAATGCTGTTGAATTAACTTTAAAATCAGGATTACAACCAAATGTTGATTTTATTTTTGGTCTGCCTAATGAAAATGTAGAAGATATCAAGCTTACAATAAATATGATGAACGAATTATCTAAAAAGGGAGCAAGAATTCATACCCACTCTTTTATACCATTACCACAAACACCATTTGGTAAAGAACCAGCTGACAGAATTGATACAGAGTTACAAAAAACAATTAAAAGAATGACATCGAGGGGAATTGCGTTTGGGGATTGGAAAGAACAAGAATGGATTGCTCTAAAAATCGCTAAGTATTTCAAAACTAAAACAATTAAGTAATTGGTTTATTTAGCAATGGTTAATACATCATTTCTGCGTCTTATAAAACCCTCTTTTTTCAATTGTAAAAGAACTTTTTGTATTTTTTCAGGGGGATAATTTAAATTTTTAATAATTTCAGATTTAGCTAAAGCTCTATTTTCAATTAAAAGCTTTAAAATTAATCCACGGATTTCTCTAATAGATCCTTTAAATGGTGATTGTTTTCGATAATGTGCACTTTTTTTATTTAATTCAGGATGTTTCTTTGAAAGCATGAATCCATAATCCATAAGGGCATAATACCATTCACGAGGATTATTTTTATCAATTGTTTTTTCTATAATAGGTAAAATTTCGCTATCTTTAACTCTGGTTTTTGTTGGAAAAAAAAAGTAAATAAACACTCTTCTTATATTAGTTTCGATAAAAATATTTGGTTTATTAAATGCGAATGTCGAAATTGATGACGCTGTGTTTTGTCCGATCTGTGGAAATGTTTTTAAAATCTGAACAGATTTAGGAAGCTTTCCACTATATTCATTAATAATTTTTTCAGCAATTTCTTTCAAAGCCTTTGCTCTACGGTTATATCCTAATCCTTGCCAAGCTTTCAATACTTTTTGTAAAGGCGCTTTTGAAAGTGTCTGAAAATCTGGAAATTGCCCAATAAATTTAAGAAATTTTTCGGAAACTCTTCCTGTTTGGGTTTGTTGCAACATAATTTCTGAAATTAGCACTTTATATGGTGTTATATCTTTCCTAAACGGGAAATCTCGTCTATTTTGTTTAAAATATGAATAAATTATTTTCTGAAATGAATTATTGATTTCAGACGTTAATCCTTTTTTAGCATATAATTTATAAAATTCAGTAATGAGCATCTTTCGTTTGCTAATGATGAAATTATAATGAAATATCTATTGCAAATTCTATAACTCCCCCTTCGATGTTTTTAAATGTAAAGTTATATCCAGCATTATTTATGATATGCAACATAGCTTTATTATCAAGCAAAATACTCCCACTAAATGATTTATAATTATGTTCTCTTGCAATTTTTACAAGATATTTTAAAAGAAATTTTGTAATTCCACACCCCCGCCAATCCTTATGAACTACAAACGATAATTCGGCAATTGATGGATTGAATGTTTTGAAATATCCAGCTAACGCAATAATTTTTTGCTCTCCTTCTTCTGTAATTTCTCCTACTAAAATCATATCTTTAGTATAATTAATAATGACCATAGGTTGTATCTTCTTATGACGAAAATCTCGAACTGGCGAAAAAAATCGAAAATATCTATCTTTTTCATCTAATGAATAATGAAGTTCTTGAATCATTCGCTCATCGGTTGGTTTCACAGGACGAAATAGTACTTTTTTACCATTTTTTAGAGTAAGGATAGTTTCATATTTATTTGGGTAAAGACAGATTCTACCATCAACCGAGACAGGTAACTTTTGATCTGAATAAACATAATTCCATTTTTTTGCATGTTCTAATAATTCAGCTCGAAATTTTGGATGTGCAATATTTATCATTTGTAAAACCCTCTCGCGTATATTTTTTCCATATAGATAAGCTATGCCCCATTCTGTTACAACATAATGGACATCACCACGAGTAACAACAACCCCAGAGCCATGTTGAAGGTGAGGGACTATACGAGAAACAACCGTTCCATCTTCTAAAATAGCTGTGCTTGGAACAACCATTATGGGTTTTCCATCTTTTGCACGACCAGCACCTCTAATAAAATCAACTTGACCTCCTATACCACTATAAAATCGATGTCCAAGGGAATCTGAATTTACTTGTCCTGTTAAATCAACTGTAAGTGCAGCGTTTATAGCTATTTGTTTATTATTTTGACTAATTATATAAGGATCATTACAATATTCTGAGGGATGAAATTCTACCATAGGATTATCATCAACAAAATCATACAGTCTTCGTGAGCCCATAACAAAAGAGCAAATAATTTTATCCTTATGAATAGTCTTTTTTTTACATGTTACAACGCCTTTTTCCACTAAATCGACTATACCCTCCGAAAACACTTCACTATGGACTCCAAGATCCTTTTTTTCTATAAGTTCAGCTGTTACAGCGTTTGGAATTTGGCCTATTCCCATTTGAAGAGTGGATTCGTCTTCAATTAAAGAAGCTACGTATTTAGCAATTTTTTTTGCCACGTCATCAGGTTCTCCATATGAAAATTCGATTATATCGTGATCAGATATAATAAAAGCGTCAATATCATCCATATGAATGAATGAATCTCCTAATGTTCGAGGCATGTTTGGATTTATTTCTGCTACTACGCATTCTGCTGCTTCTGCAATCGATTTAACAATATCAACATTTATTCCATAACTGCAAAAACCATATTTATCTGGAGGACTGACTTGTATTAATGTAGTATCTAGATGCATTTGACCACGCTTAAAAAACATAGGTATTTCTGATAAGAGCATAGGTGTGTAATCTGCCTGTCCAGCTTTTACATATTTTCTAAGCGATTTTCCTATGAAAAACGCATTATGTCTAAAGAGGTCTTCAATTCCACCGGCAGTTTCATAATAATCAAGGTCAGAAAGACTTAAAAAATGCAAAATTTCCACATCTGGTAATTCTGGACCTAACTCAATTAATTTTTTTGTGAGATCAATGGGCTCAGCACATCCAGAATCAATAAAAATTCTATCGCCGGGTTTTATAAAATTACTAATGGCATTATCAAGCGGAACTCGCTTTTTGCTATATTTTTTTAATATAGACTTTATTTCATCACTTAAATTAATGGATATAATAATCACCTAAGGAAGCGTCAACTTAACACAATATAATGGAATGAGGTTATTTTAAACATAACCACTATAAAATATTAAAAGGGAGAACAAATAAATATATTTAAAAATGAATTCTATTTCATAATAAAAAGTGTATTATTATTATTTATTTTAATAAGTCAAATTAATCTGAATTTTGATATTAAAAGCGATAAGGGATCCAGAAGAATGTTAAGTGGTTTTTTTATTTTTGAGAGTAAAACTGGTACGCTCTTATATGATAAAGTCTTTTTTCTAGAAATGGATGACGAAAAACTGGAAATGTTTCAGAGTTTTTTAATCGCTTTAAAGACCTTTATTGCGAGAATGCAATTCGATGGATCTAGTACATTAAAGGCAATTAATTTAGGAGAATATCACGTCGTACTTACTCACATTACCGATACTAATTCAGAATTAGTTATGGTTATGGATGAGGAGGATGAGAAGTCATCCAGTAAAATAGTACAGCAAATAAAAGGAATTATTATAAATAATAAAGATTTATTTATTGAACCTGAACGCACATCAGAACAATTTAAACAATTTGATGATGAAGTAAATAATTTAATTCGTTCAAGTACAAAAGTAATTGATGCTACTATATTAGAACAAAAAGTGAATGTTTTTAAATCCATATGGGCTCAAAGAGGAGAAATTTCGGCAAATTTAAGAGATGAATTAATAAATGAAAAAGAAGATTTGGTAGCAAAATTAGAAAGTGAGAACAATTTACTAAAAAAATCAAGGATCTACGAAAGATTATTAGATATTTTTGAGAAACTAAATGAGACAGATGAACTTCTCAATTATCAAAAAATATCAAAAGAAGTAAAAGATGAGGTTAAAGATAGACAAATTAAATTAAAATATTATCTGGGTAAAACGAAAGAAGCTTTGAAAGAAAAGAATTATAAGGAGGCTTATTTAAATCTCTATTCTTTTAGTTCAAAACTTAAAAATATGGCAAAATCTCACATTCAAAAAAAATATAACGATCTAGCAAAGCTAATAATGGATAAAAATGAGCTTCCTAAGATCGAGTTCTCTCAAATTATTTCCGAAATATTAATGATGCCAGACAAAATTGAGGAGTATTTCTCCTAAACTAATGCTAAATAAAATATCTTCTTAAATATTAGCATTAGATAAAATTATTTTTACAATCCGATTAATATATTTTCCTTTCTGAATTTTACAGACTCTGGCAACCTTAGAATAGTTAAAACTTGATGCTAACGCATCTAAATAAGAAAGATTATATAAAAGCGAAATATTATCATTGTTTCGCATGAAAAGGTTGTTCAATTCTTTTTGTATGTCGTTATCGCTAATCGAATTTGATTTACCTTTTATACGCTTTTTTACTTCCGCTATTGAATTGTTAAAATGAAGATCTCTAATTTTTGAAATTAGACCGCCTAAAACAATGGTATATGAAATTACAATCTCTTCATCGGCTGCATTTTCCCTTAAAACCTCAAGTTTCTCTTTCAATTCGTCGTAAATCTCATTAATGTAATCGTCGTTTAAACCCTTAATTTTTTTAAAGGAACGTAGAAAATTTAAATAATTTCCTTCTAAAAAAGAATTTAAATTTTGATTAAATAGATCTTTAAATTTTTTAATTATTTGGCCGCTTTGTTTTATTTTAACACTAACTTTAGGAGTTCTACCAATAATTGTATCGTTCCCTCCTTCATAAAATTGTTGGTTAACGAGATTATCCGTTGCGTTATATAGCTTTCGGATCTCCTGTTGAGCGACCATGACACCAATGGTTAAAATATACAGTATTTATTTTTAAATAATATATAAATAATCAAAGTTATATTTTTTTTGCTTTTTATTTTTTTAAAAAACAGTAAAGAATTTAATTTTAAATGAAACTAATATACATAAAACGGATCTTTTGATTTTTCCTATAAAGATCTCGAAATAAAATTAAAAATCTTAAGGTGAATAATTATAGGACTAAGATTGAGTTCTTTTTTTTGCTTAGTTGTGTTATTTGGACTAATTTATGCTATAGTCTTTGCCATCGGAATCTGGTATAATTGGAGTCTCTGGTTGATGATTGGATTAACTATAGGAATTGTTCTATTACAATATTGGTTAGGTCCTTACATTATTAATTGGATTTATAATATTGAATGGATTCCATATGAAGATTTTCAAAGATATTACCCCCATTTAGCTAAAGCTGTCGATAAAGTTGTATCAGTAAGAGCTATTAAAATCCCTCGAATGGGGATCATTCCTGATAAGAACCCTAATGCATTTACGTTTGGTTGGACTAAGAATAGTGCAAGGATAGTAATCACTCAAGGTATTCTTGAATATTTAAACAAAGATGAACAAGAAGCTGTAGTAGCTCATGAATTAGGTCATGTTGTACATAATGATTTCATTTTAATGACTATTGTTTTCGCAATTCCTCTTATCTTGTTAACAATTGCTCGATGGTGTTATTACGCTAGTCGTGGATTTTTCCAAAGTAGTGACGAAGAAGGTGTAAGTGTGGCTATAGGACTAGCATTAACTATTATTGCTGCTTTATCTTATGTAGCTTATTACATTAGCTATTTAGTATCTTTAGTAATAAGTAGAATAAGAGAATATTACGCCGATGAACATGCCGCAGAATTGACGGAAAATCCTAATTTGCTATCATCAGCGCTTGTAACAATTGCTTATGGATTGTTAATGGAACGAAATATTCACGAAAATAGAAGTTCTCGAGTGCGAGCTTTGAAAGGACTTGGAATTTATGATTCTAAAAGCGCCGCTGCGTTTACTATTTCAAGCACAGGAGGAAATGGAAAATATTCAAAAGATGCAATTCAAGCAGCCGCAGCATGGGACTTATTTAATCCATGGGCAAAATACTTTCAGATATTTAGCACACACCCTTTGCCAGCAAAAAGGATAATGCGTCTAAATGAACAATGTGAAACATACGGAATAAAGCCTGATATTGATTTTTCATATGCTAAGAAAATTAAGGAGGAACAGGCAGGAAAAACAATGATCCCTGAATTTCTTACGGATATAACGATGATTTATTTACCAATTCTCATTTTTATAGCATTAATTGCCTTAACAATAGTATGGATATTCACTTTAGCTGGATTATATGATATAAGCTCTGGAACTGTATTGGATAATATGATCTCGAATCTTCTACTATTTTGGGCAATAGGATTTTATTTAATAGGTTTCGGTGTTCTTATTAAAGTTGCTTTTAAATATAAAAGTGGATTTGGACCAACTAAAGTTGTAGAACTTGTTACGTACATAAAAGCTTCACCTATTCGGACAGTTCCAGCAATTTTGGAAGGTACAATTGTCGGACGAGGTGTCCCAGGATATTATTTTGGAGAAGATATGCTATTACAAGACGAGACGGGTTTAATATATATCGATTATGAATCATTATTCCCGATATTTGGCAATTTAATTTTTGCGATGAGGACAATTAAAAAATATATTGGAACCAAGGTAAGAGTAATCGGTTGGTATAGAAGAGGACCTTCACCATATCTTGAGATTAAAATGATTGAATCTTCATCTGGACAGAGAAATAAGAATTACAGAAAGCAAGCATCATATATATGGGCGATTATTGCCTTCATAATTGGATTCTTTATCTTTTTATTCTGGATCCAAATAACAGGAATTAACATTTTTAGGTTATTTTAAGTTTTAAACCTTTTTTTTAAATTAATAATATATCGTATTTAATAAATCTCCACATTTAACGCTAAATGGAATTGATATATAAAATCAAGAAAAGAAAAAAAAATAAATTAATAAATTATTTTAATCAAAGATTTATTTTCTAATAAGATTATTCCGTTAAATCTTCAAAGGCTTCCATCGCTAATTCAATAATTTCTTGAAATGCCATAGCATCTTGAAGATTTCCCTCAACCGTAATATCGCCAGCCATATATGCTGATGTAGCATCTACTTCGCCAAATAACATTCCTACACCAACTTGCTTCGTACATGAGAAAGTGAATGAAGGATTGTCAATAGCTCCTTCACCATAAGAGATATCTCCCTCTGACGCTTTTATCCAGAATTTTTTGTCTATATCAGTTACGACCATTTGGACAGCAATATCCATGTCCTCCAATTCCTCAGCAAGATCTTCATTTTCTTTTGAAATCTGCTTGAAGAATTCCATGACCTTTAAAACTGCTTCTGGACCTGCGCTATCCGCACCAGCATCCATCATACCTTTAATATCAGAGACTAAACCCTCATCAACCATCTTAAAATTCACCTATATTTTAATTTTTAACTTTATTTGTTTGAATTAATTTATTAAATTGATTTAATTGTAATTTATAATAACTTTTTAAGATATAAAAAGGTTTATTTCGTAGAATTTTTTAAACCTTATATTAAAACTTGTTTACAGAAAATTTATTTAAAATAATAAAAGTTCATAAAATTTTTCTTTCTTAAATTTTTTTCAATAATACATCTTAATTATGTTGATGAATTAATTTTGTCTATACGTACTAATGGTAATTATCACCATTATTGGAAATTTTAGCCTGTCTTATGTATAATTTAGCAATTCCTCTTTATTTTTTTAGAGGAGGAGTCATTTAATCATTAATCCACATTTTCAAAAACTTTTTCTG
>JBHLQY010000034.1:18330-23552 GCA_048883105.1 Candidatus Thorarchaeota archaeon
AATTTAGCAATTCCTCTTTATTTTTTTAGAGGAGGAGTCATTTAATCATTAATCCACATTTTCAAAAACTTTTTCTGAATGAATACTTTTTCCTAACTACTCATGGAAAACATTGAAAAATATAACTATTGGCGGTTCTGGCCAATTGTATGCGTAGCTTTTTTATATCCCCTAAATAATGCGATGGTTGGACTGGCAATTCCAATATTTTTTTATAGAAAAGGTGTGAATATTGAAATGATTGGAATCATAGCAGCTGGTCAAGCATTTACTTATTCCTTCTCCCCGATTTTGTTAAATAAAATTTCTGATCGAATTAATCGAAGGAGAAGTGTTATTCTAGGTGTAGTGGGAGTATGCTGTGCTCAGTGTGTATATTTTATTACTTTAGAACCTATTCCATTCTTGATTTCGAGGATGTTTGAAGGTTTTATGATGGGATTTATATGGGCAAACCTTCAATCGAGTATAAGTGATAATACTGAGCATGATCATACTAAATATATAGCGAGATACAATTTTTCTTGGAATTTTGGAATTCTTTCAGGATTTTTATTTGGATTAGTTCTTTTGTATTTTGTTGACGTTCTAGGATATATCTTTTATATTGCTCCTGCAATTATGATTTTTAATTCGGTTATAGCGATTTTGTTTTTACAAGAGTCTACCAATGTAAATACAAAAGCACGTACAATAACTAATGAAATCAATGAAGGTAATAATGATAATTTTGCAGACTTTGCAAAATATTCAATTCCAATAATTGTACCTTTCTTACTCATCATAGCATATTGTTTAGGACGAGTTAATGCAAATTTTTTATATCCTCTTAAATCAGAAATCTTAGGATTTGAAGCATATACTGTTTATTTACTTGCATTTTTTGGATTTTCAACACAAATAATTTCAATAACTCTTTCAAGTTATTTATCCATGAAAAATTTAAAGAGAATCACAGTAATTTCTTTAATTGCTCTAATAATCACTTCAATATTTCTTGCGATTAATTCAAATTTTTTACTATTTATTCTCTTGTTTCTATTTTTGGGATTTTTTACGGGTATACTCTATGGATCTAGCTTAAAATTGGTTTTAACTCTCAATATTAAAAAAAACACTTCAAAATATTCAAGTATATTTGAAAGTATGATTGGTTTGACGTTCTTAATAGCACCTATTTTTACGGCAATCATAGCTAGTATAAATATTAATCTTGCTTTCTATACATTATCATTAGTATTTGTCATATTATTAATAGCAATATTAATTTTTACACGAAAAATATGTCGCTACGATAATTAATATAAAAGCGCCCACAGCGGGAGTTTCATAATGCGTGGAGCTCACTTTACAATTTGAACCCGCGTCGCAGGAGTGACAGTCCCGAATGCTAGACCGTGCTACACTATGTGGGCTTTTTAAGTTAAGCGAAAGAAAAATTTATAACAAAAGAAGTAATAAAAACTATAAAAATTTTATTCTCTGAATTTCTATTCGACTAAATAATTTATAAATTTAAATAGAAATATCGCAAAAGACCTCAATGCTTATAAGAAAATTTTTTAGAAATAGTAAATAGATATAATTAACTAACATTTTTTAATGAACGCTATTGCAATTCAAAAAAATTAAATAGAATTAGCAAAAATATTTTTGGGCCTGTAATCTAGTCTGGATAGGGTACCCGGCTTCGGACTGGGATTTTTGGTGAGAATTTCTGCCAAACCCGAAGTCGCAGGTTCGAATCCTGCCAGGCCCGCTAAATACATACAAGCATGTTAATGAAATTTAAATTAGCTTTTCAATTTTTTGTGCTAATTTTCTTAAAATCATATTTCCCATTCCTAATTTCAAAAGAGAACTAAAAAATAAAACTAAAATAAATTTAGTATCATAAATTTCCATATATTGTGAACACACTTTTTGATCGTTTTCTAATTGAAGAAATAATCTTTTAACGCCAGTGAGTTTTTTCTCATCTCTCACTTCCAATTCTCTAATCGTATTAAATAATGTATTTTGAGGAAGAGAAGAATATAAAACACGTCCTTGTATTGTAAAAAGACCAGCGCCTAATATATCTTTATCATCTAGAGAGCTCCTCAAAAGGTTAATTATGTCTTGAAATAGAGGAATTGAACTTAGAATACTTTCTTGCTCTGTCTTTTTCTCAACTCCTTCTAAATTTTCATTTCCTCCCTCAAGAAATTCCATTTGAGATAACGTATAATCTACTTTCTGATATCCTCTTATTTTAAAATTTTTATCTACAAAAGCTTGAAATCCATGTTCGCATACTAGTCCAGAAGGAATTGAAACTGTGGTTAATTGCTTACTTTGATTAATAACTTTTACGGGAATGGTTATTTTATTAGAATTTTTACACTCAGGACATATTATAGAAATTTCTCTAATTTGTTCATCAAGAGTAGCTTCTTTTTCTTTAATCATTCTAAAATCACGTGATTTAAACGCAATTTATCCAAATAAAAATGTATTAATAGTCCTTGAATTTAGTATAAGCTTTGTAGGAATATTAATTCATCGTTTAAGTATTTAACTGTTTCAATTTTCATTTGCGACCTTTTCTTCAATTTTTTTTAAATTATTTAATCCTTGGGTGATTAGCTGTTCGGGAGTATGTGCTAATGGCTTCCAAACGTTTCCAAAACCAATATAAAAAGATTCAATAACTAACCAACCGGAATAATTTATATCTCTTAAAGCTCTGTATACATTTATCCAGTCCACTAATCCTGTACCAGGTATCCCTCGATTGTTCTCAGAAGTGTGAAAATGACCAAGATATTTTCCTGTATTTACAATTGCGTTATATAAATTTAATTCTTCTAATATTAAATGATGTGTATCTAATAATACAAACATATTGGACGCACCCACGTCTTTACAATACTTTACTGCATCTTCAGCGGAGTTAATAAAATAAGTTTCATATCGATTAATTTGCTCTACTCCTATAGATATATCGAATTTTTTAGCATATTTAGCCACTTTTCTCATAGAGGCAATTGAGTAATCCCATTCACCTTTGGTAGGAGCCTTACCTGTAAAAATTCCACCTGCTTTATATACTACACCTCCAATTTTTTTAGCGCCTATAATATTCGCGTGATCAATTGCTTGTTTAAAGCGATTAATCCCTGTTTCTCGTATATTCTCGTCTAAAGAAGCGATATCAGAATTTTTTTCACAACCATAGCATACACATACCTCAAGATCATTTTTTTCCAGCTCGTTTTTAACATCCTCAGAAGGAAAAACTTCGGGATTAAAAATTGGAATCTCTACAACCTCACATCCGTATTCTTTTACTTTTTTTAACAAATATAAATCGTTATTTGTAAAATTACTAGTCCATAAAAGTAAATTGATACCGTATTTGTACATATTTATTTCTCTTCATTTTGAATTATGCAACTTTAACCTAAAATTATTTATTAATTGGAATTTATAATTATAAATAATAATTATTTTATCAATATTGATTTAATAATGTCTGTGACCCTAGATCTCAACCTAATTATGAATAAATTAGTAAAAGAACTAGGTTCGAAAATCTATTTCGTAATAATTACTTCTTTACATGGAGTAGTCATGAAATCTTATATAAATGAAGAAGAATTCAATAAAGAGTCCATCAGTTTAAACATTTCTCAACTTTACGAATCCGCTGTAGAAGTAACTGGCGAAATCGGAATTCACGAACCAGATTTTAATATTATACACTCTGATAATTTTTACGTGCTGTCAATAAAAATTTTAGAAAGGATTATTATTCTTTTGACTGAAGATCAAATCGATGTTAAGCAAGTTTTTGAGATTATTAACCAATGTGCAAGCCCTAGTTAAGGAAAATTTCTTTTTTTCTTAGAATTTGATATTGAGAAGGTTTTTTTTTAATTGAATATATGTTAAATTGCTTAATTTTTATAATTATAAATTTGCTAAATTTTAATTTTCTTAGTGCTAATTTTTAAATTCATTATTTAGTAATTGCAATTTAGAAATCCAGCTTAGGAATAAGTTATTTTTCTAATAAATATCTAAAATTAATTTAATGAGGTTTTTAACATGACAGAAGTAAAGGAAAGAAAGGTTGATTTGATTGGGAAAGAATTTACCACCACTGAAGAAGATGAGGAATCTAAGCTAAACGAAGAGAACGAAAAGAAAAAAAAAAGAAGTTTCTGGGATTATTTTAGTCTTTACCCATACGTTCCGCACTTCTTCGGTTATTAAAGACTTAACTCTTTTTTTTTATTTTTTTATTGGATAATGACCACTTAGAGTTGAAAATAGTAAAAAAGGTCAAATAAAATAAAAAAGTAGTTATAGGTTAAGGGGGATATCTCAATTCGTAAATGCTTTTTCCCCCATTTAGGGGTCCTTTGATATATTGTTCCACTTCTTTAGGATCTCTCTGTGTTATACCTTCGACTGGAGGCAATTTTCCAGGGGGAAATATCTTCAATATGTCGTTGACTAATTTTTCTAAATAATCAAGGAGTGCTACAATACCAGGTTTAGCTTTTTCGAAGGTTGCCTTACTTGGACAGCCAACATTGCCTTCAGGATAAGCGGACAATTCGATGGGCCCAAATCCGACTTGTCCATACCATTTTATTGGTCTTTGATAAACGTTTCCCGCTTTATCGACGTGCCCCTCAGGCATCCAACCTGTAGGTTCAGTATCACAGGCATTTTCTACTTTAATCATTTCAGGAAAAAGTGCCATTGAAAAAGATGTTTCTGCTTCATCGGCGTGGATAAAAGGTGTTTCAAACGGGCCTCCATGCTCTTTATCCATACAATATTGAGGGATTGCATGGTACCAATTAACATTGCATATTACAGCAGGTAATTGATAATTTTTAGCCCATTCATGGATGGCGCTTGGGATTACATATTCTTGGCCGTGTCCATTTAAAATAATTTGTTTTCTGAAACCCATATTCCAGAGCCCCGCAATAACTGCTCGCAATACACCTTTGAAAATTTCTTCTGGTACAACAATCGTTCCAGGCATTCCAATATGGTGATATGGGTGTGAACCATACCAAATTGGTTGAGCTACAGTACAACCAGTTTTTTGTGCAATTAATTCAGCCATTCGAGTTACAAGAAAAGTATCCTCTCCAATGCAGGCTGCAGGTCCATGATTTTCTGTTGATCCGACTGGGATAATAATTAAATCATTTTTT
>JBHLQY010000035.1:0-23189 GCA_048883105.1 Candidatus Thorarchaeota archaeon
TCCTTCAAGTCATCAACTTCAGCTGATGCTTGCTTCATGAGCTCGAAAATTTTCAAGAGATCCTTAGGGTCACTCAACCCTTCATCTCGCAATTTTCTTACTTCATTTGCCAATGCTTCGTCAACCATAAAATTTCAACCTTTTTTCTATTTTCTTTATTTTTTTAATCATTTGAATTAAATGATAATAAAATATAACATTTTGATGTATTAAAAGGTTTTATTTTATACGAAAAAGTTAATTAAATAATAGTTTTAATATGAACATAAATGATATTGACTACAATATAAAAATTTTTTTTTTCTTAGTATCAAGATGGAATATATAGATCCCTCATTTGAGATTGACGATAAAGGGCGAGTAATTTGTAAGAAACACTCAAAATATGAATATTTCAATGAACCTAAAGATTATTTTCAAAATTTGTATATAGATTTTGAATTAACTTGTAAGACATGTTCACATTGTCAAGAAAATAATTGCTACTTTTCAAAAACTAGAATTGAAGAAATTGAATATAAAAGGCAGAAAAAAGGGTATTTATGTAGATTATGTGGAAAAAGTGTTGATAGGATGTTAACAATTATCTATATCCTTTATTATAAAGAAACTTATGATGTTGATATACCTTCAATTTGTTGTGATTGTTATGAAAAAATAAATAAAAATGAGTTTCTATCGTATAGTAAGAAGATGACAGAGTTTTACATTCTTAATATAATCCTTTCAATATACTCTCTCTGTTTATTTGCCTTTTTCTTATCAATATTAGACGTTAAACCCATATTATATTACGTATTAATTATCCCATTATTTTCATTTGTAAGTTTCATTGTCATTGTTATAATCGTTAAATGTATAAAGAAATTGCGATATTTCATTTTTGGAATAAAATATTTCAAGAAGCATTTTAATATCAAATAAAAGACTTATATTTTTAACCCAGAGTGCCAGCCCAACCTCTTACAAGTTTGCGCATCTTTTCTTGTCTAGAGATTATTTCTCCTAATTGCTTTTTGGATTTATTGGTCAAGTTGACAATTTCAGGTACGAAATTATAATGAATTAAATAATCTTTGCACTGTTTTGAAATTAATCCATTTGAAATTTTTTGAGGATTATTTTTAAAACTGGAGTATTCTGCTTCCCAACTTTCTAAAAAATGTTCAATATTGTTTTTTGATTCAAAAACTGGTAAAACTCCTAGGGTATTTGGTGTAGTTACCGCGACATTAGCGCGTTCAGCACTAAATCTATTTCCGTTGAATGAAACGGCAATCCCCCCCTCATCATTTAATCTTTGAAGCATATTAATATCTGTTATCGAATCACCTAAAGCAATCATATCTGAGATAGGTACATTGGTTCTTTTTGTTATATCTTCTATTGCTAATTCTTTTCTTTTACCTCCTCTTACCCTTACATGATTCATTAATTTTACATAATCAGTTTCTCCTCCTTTCCAAAAGAAATTATTTAGATCCTCTATAACTACTTCTAGCTTTTTGTTATTATTAAGATATTTTTTAAAAATTTTTTTTACTAGAATATTTACTGAATCTTCTATATTTGATACGCTTGCTTTTAATTGTTCAATGTGTAAATCAGTACAGTATACGTGATCTTGCTGTATATTTAAAGCATTTGTAACTACATGAGCAAAATGTGTATAACTAGTTGAAATGACATAAATATCCCAATTTTTTTTTAATTTTACCATCAAATCTTTAGTACCTGGGAGAAAGCCGAGATTCTTCTTAGCTATATTAATTAATTCCTTATCAGAAAAGCAGGCAACATATAGCGGGGCCATAATTCTTAAAGTATCTCCGGGTTGATATTCTGGTATACTTAATGTGTCTTTAACACCTGGAGTATCGATTAGATAATCATCGTAATTTGAAATCATAATAAAAAATTCGCCCATATTATAATTTTGTAGATGCAATTCAGGTTTTTCATTTAACAATCGCCCAATCTCGGCTGCGAAATCTATGACTGATATTGGTCCTTCTAAATCCCAACAACAAACATTTTTTTTGCTCATGAAATTAAAAGGGAAAAGAAATCTTAATTAATTTACTTATTAAGAGTTTATTACGGGTTAACTTATAGATTAACTTTTAAAGATTTCTTCGATTGATTTTTCTTTTCTTTCTTTATCAATAATATGGCGCCAATTTGGTTCTATAGCATTAAAAGCTTCCTCCGCTAATTTTTTCACCTCTTCATCAACACTGCTTAGAAATTGACCTATATATGATAATGCCCTCCTATCTTTGATTCTTATTAGACTCTCTATAATGTAAATTATTCGATATTTATCAAGGTTTCCTTGTTTTTTATCTTCCTCAAGTTTCTCAATAATCCGCATTGTCGCTCTGCCATCTCCAATTCTGCCCATTGCCTCAATTATTCGATTTTGTACCATCTTATCTTTTTCAGATCTTAGCGCACGACAAAGTAAATTGACCGCTCTTCCATCCCTCATATAACCAAGCTGTCGAGCAGCGTCTACTCTTTTTTGCCAATCTTCAGCGTTGAATAACTCTTTAATTAATGTGTTGAAATCTCTATTCTTTTCATGCCAAGATTCTGACATTGTTCAAGCAGGAAGAAAGTTTTATAATATTATAAAGTGATATTTATAAAACATAAAATAATGGATGATAAATAGAATAATTTGAACTGATTTTTAATTATTTAGGAGTGAATTCATGTGATCTATTCTTTTTTGCAATAATTTTCTTGTGCCGACATCTTTTCGATGAAAAAGTTTGCCTTCGATGCACTCTACTCCATTTTCTGCGATATTTTCGGCTTCTTCGAGATTATCTGCAATACCTAATATTCCTATTGCTCTTGAAGTCGTCGTATATATATTTTCACCTTCACGATATACTGAAGCGTAATAATATTTTGCTCCAGTTTTTACTAATTTATTAACGTTAATTTTAACTAATTCATCTTTTTTTGGTGAAACGGGGTATCCTTCTGGAGCTAAATATTTGCAAACTGTTGCTTTTTTTTCATATTCTATATTGGGAGATAAATTACCGTTAATAATTTCCCAACAAATATCTAGAAAGTTAGTATTAAGCAATGGTAGTATATTCATTGCTTCAGGATCTCCAAATCTAGCGTTAAATTCAATTAATTTTATGCCTTTAGCTGTTTTCATATATTGACCATATAAAAAACCTTTATACTCTACACCCGTTTCAGCTTTAACCGCAGCAACTACTTTTTTCATGTCTTCTAAGGCCATTTCGACATCATTTTTAACAATAAAAGGCATCAAATGATTTTCTATCGAATATGACCCCATACCACCGGTATTTGGTCCTTTATCATCTTCAAAAGCTCTTTTATGATCTTGAACTAACGGAGAACCAATAACTGCTTTACCATCTACAAAAGTTTGTAGTGTAAATTCTTCCCCATTACATTTTTCTTCCAGAATAAATGGGCTTTTCTGATTTATTAGTTCTTGACAATAATCTATAATATCTTGTGTAGAAAAAAGGTGATCTCCATATACTTTAACGCCTTTTCCACCAGTTAAACCATCGGGTTTAACAACAATATTTTCTTCACCCATATCTTTAATATAGTTTTTTACTCCGTCCATTGAGTTAAAATTTTTACTTTCAATATTCGAGGGAATTTTGTATTTTCTAAGCAAATTTCGGGTGAATATTTTTGAACCCTCCAATTGGGCCGCCTCTATTTTTGGACCAATACAAGGTATATTACTTTTTTCTAGAGCATCTACAATTCCCACGCATAAAGGTGCTTCTGGACCGATAACTGTAAAGTCAATTTTTTTAGCTTTAGCAAATTCGATTATTTCTTTAAAATCAGTTTCAGAATGAATTTTTATTTTGCCTTCGCTTAAATCTTCTAATCCTGCATTCTTAAAACTCATAAAGGCAAATAAATTAGCGCCATTCTGAACTAGAGATTCACCAATTACGTGTTCTCTTGCTCCATGACCAACAATTAAGCAATTTACCATAAATTATCAACTCTGAAAAATTAAATATTCTAATTTAACTATTTTATTAAATAATTAAACACTAATTATTAACCAAGTAATTAATAGAAGGGTAAAGTCTTAGATTTAATCATTTTATTTAAGATAAGAATTCCGAAATCTTACATATTTTTATATGAAATAATATCTCTTTTTTAACCAATAAGGAAATAGATATAAAATAAGAATATCTGGATATCTTGTATCTCGATCGCCAAAATTGTTATCTAAGTATAAAACAACAGAGTGAGGATCATTATTGTTTTTACTTTTATGAACATAAGTAATGGGAGTTTTTGGTAATTTGGAATCTTCAATTATTTTCTTTGGAACCGGTATATGAATAATTTGATTACATTTTTCACATTTCATTAAGACATACCTAATAGCTGAGGATTTTTTTGCCTCATCATTTTTTTCTTTTTTTGTTGAAATAATGACGTCGATTGTCTTTGGTAATATTATATTGAAATCGTGATCGACTTCAAATATTAAGCAATGTGTATTATTATCTTTTTTATTTTCATGAATGTAATTAATGAGCACTTCTCTCTTTTCCGATTCTAAAACTGGCTTTATAGGAATTGGAATTAATACTTTTTTATTACATCTTTTACAATCTATAATTACGGTCTTAAATTCTTTAGAATCAACTTTTTTTATCTTATTTAATAATACTTCTGACAAGTCTTCTGAATCTAATGAAATTGAAACTTCCTTACGAGGCGGTGGTACAGGTGGTGCATAAAACTCATCAAATTCATTTAATTCTTCCTTTCCTTTTTTTTCATTCTTAATTAAAACTCGCCTCTTTAATTGTATTCAATATATTTAGGTATGAATCTATTTTAGAATTTAAATATTTTTTCCAATAAACAATACAATATTTACAATGAATAAAGAAATTAGCATTTTTAGGTTTATTTTATATTGAGAAAATTATAAATTATCTTTACAATTATCTTTCACGCATAAATGTATCAATAAGATATTAGTTTTTGTATAAAAATGTCAGAATCGAAATATAAAAAAGCTGCTCAAGTAATTGTAAAAGCGGGATTATTACCTTTTCCCATTAATGAAACACTCTTAGAAATCTTAAAGCTTTTAATCGACGAGGATGAACTAGATTTTATTATGGCTTTTAAAAGAAGACGTTCCCAAACTATAGAAGAGTTAAAAAAGAATAGTAAGATGTCAGAAGAAGCTATCATAAAAAATGTAAAATCCTTAGCTAAAAAAGGAGTTATTTTTAATCAGCCTAGTTCTTCAGGCATTATGGTTTATAGGTTATTACCTTTAATGATGGTCGGACCTTTTGAATATATCTTCATGCAAAAAATCAGTCATTCCGAAAGAGAAAAGAAGTTTGCTACTCTCTTTAAAAAATTATTTGACGAGGTTAAAGACTTTATCCAAGATCATTTAGATATGTTCACACCCATTTTTGAAAAGTTACCCCCTATTGATCGAACTGTAGCTCTCTTAAATAAAAATGTATCTGGAGATGAAATTCAGATCTCTGTCAATGAGGAAGTTGAGGCACCAATTGAACATATAATCACTGCTCAGAAAATAGAGGAATTAGTAGAGAAGTTTGATGACATTGCCGTCGGGCATTGTTTCTGTCGGCATCATAAAGATCTTTTGGGTCTTGGATGTAAAATAACTGATCTTAGAGAAAATTGTTTTGTTATGGGAAAATCTGCGCGTTATATAACTGAACAAGGATTTGGAAGAATGATACCTAAAGAGGAAGCATTAAAAATATTAAAAGATTCTGAGGAGGCAGGTCTTGTTCATAAAGCATTTCACACACATGAAGATTTGACTAAAGATGAAACAAGCATATGCAATTGTTGTCAGGATTGTTGCGCAACATTCGAGTTATGGAGGGAAGGTGTCTTACCTCTTATTAATGCAACAAATTATTTAGCAGGAGTAAATGAAGAATTGTGCATCGGATGCTCAACATGTGTAGAAAAATGCCCAGTAAAAGCCATAGAATTAAATGATGAGAATAAAGCAGAAGTAAACAAAGCTTACTGCATTGGATGTGGTATTTGCGCCCATTTTTGTCCCGAAGGAGCCATATCATTACTAGAGGGGATGAGAAAGGTTTATATTCCACCACCAAAATTAAGAAGCTAATTTTATGAAATTATTTTATTTTTTTTATTAAAAAACTCTATTCTTTTCTATTCTTACAAAACATTCTGCCGCATATTCAAGATCTTCAAATTTTAATGGTTTTTCGAAAGAGCGTAGCATTTCAGATATAAATTTCTCACACAAACCTGAATTTAAAGTACTTCCTCTTTTTTCTAATAACTGTTGTAATTTATCAATAAAATTAAAATCTTTATTTGCAACGATTTCATCCGTAAGATTTGTTTCATGTTCCTCAACTTTACTTGGTTTTATCAGAGCTTCTTCTTTCTTTATTGATAATTCCTCTGTTGGTTTAACGAATGGAGAAGTTGTTTTAGGAAGTGATTTTACTGAAATTTTTTTTGTGAACTTGATTTGTTCTGGAGTTGTAAATCTTTTTTTTTTTTTCGAATTGTTTTTTTCATCCATTTTTCAGGGAACCTTTATTCTCTTTAATGACCGATGTTCACATACTCAATAGAAATGCAAATTGATTTTATATTTATTAGACAAAAATAAAATAATTATTTTCCTTAATAATCTTTTACACATAGATACATTTAATAAACTTATTAAAAAATAATAAAAAATATTTACGTTTGTTATTATAATATTTTTAAGAACCTCTATCAGTAATTTCTAATCTTTGCGATTTCAAGAATATGCCTTTAGATCCTAACCATTTAATAAATTTCTTAAAAAACATCTCAAATGATAAGTTTAGTTCAGAAATGTTATTTTTACTAATAAATAGAATCGATAAATTATGTTTTGAAGAATGCCAAATCGATAGAATTGCATGTACGTTGACACCGATGTGTACCAGACGTTTTCTACTTAAATTAAGAATTAAAAACAACTTAACCATAGATGAACTTCCAAAATTTTGCTATAGTGTTCAAAAAAACACATTATATCGGGATTTCTATGGTAAGACCGTTGTCTACAAACCTTTTGATGCGTATTTATATTTAATAGATTTTCTAGACGTCTTTTTCCATGGGGATTATAGGAAATTAAATAAATTCATATCATTTGAAAATTGGGATGATACATTCAAAATATTTGATGATCGAATTGATAAAGGAGAGAACTTTCAGTACCAAATAACAGGCAATTATATAATTTTCAAATACGGCGATAGAATCCACATCATTTTTCTTAACGAAAAGTATGCACTTTGTAATGCCAACAGAGAAAATATTATCAGTTTAGATATTTTGTATGGGTTATGTGAACTTCACAGAAAGTTTTTCTTTCCGGAATTTAAAGTTAAATATAATCCTTCTAAGTTTGTAGAGATCTCTGCTATTGTGCCTAGAGACGTATTATTTAATATTTCTAGCAATCCTAATCCTGAAGAGGACTTGTCAATATTAGACGATTATTTCTGGAATTTATTTCCAAAAGATCTTGATGCGTTGACAGAAATTTGTAAGGAAATATATCTCTATATTGACGAGTATACACGAAATTTAGTTGTTAAATTATATTTAAATTTAGAAACAAATAACTATATTGGTGCAAAAAAGCAATATTCATTAAGATATAGAGATTTGAGGTTATTACTTAATTTTATCAACCGTATCTATAATGATTTTTATATATTGAGGCTAAAATGAATTTTAACAAAATTAAATATTAAAATAGTTGGATTTGTTTAAAATGTCAGAAAAGAATAATGAATTGGAGGAAATGGAACAAATAAAATTATTGATTGAAGATGGGAAAATAGACCCAGCAGTTGAAAAAATTACTTATTACTTAAATCAGTCCACTGAAGAAAACTATATAGAACGATTAGAGGATATAATAGAGACGATTTCTCCTCTTCTTGGAGGTCGTACTGTAATAAGATTTCTCATAGAGCATATGATTATTGATATTCCCTCTTTGTTAGAAAATCTCTCGAAAAAAGATCCATTATTACGATATTCCTTTCTATTGTTGTTAAGGGATATTTGTGAAAACGAAGGAGATCTATTTCTTCCATTTAGCGAAGATTTGCTAGCTTCTGACGATCCTAATGTACGCGAGGCCAATTTGCAATTGCTAATTTTTATGGCTGGGGGAGATAAATTAAATGGAGAACAAGAATCCTTAATAAAAACAATAACTTCTAAATTAAAGGATGATAAAGAGTTTGTTGTAGAAAAAGCGATTCAAGTTTTAAAAATGATTGGGAAAAAATTTCCATCACTAATAACTCGAATTCTAACTGATTATGTTACGGAATGTCCTGAAAACGAGGTTTTAAAGAGTAGGATAGATAATGTTCTAAAATCGATTGTTACAATAGAAAAAATTGAAGAAATTGTAGAGGAAGAAGAAAAAGAAGAGGAAAAAATTCTAGAAAGAGAAAGAGAACTGAAAAAGAAAGAAATAGAGCTAAAAAAAGAAAAATTAGAGTTAGAAGAAAAGGTAACAGAATTTGAAGAAAAAGCTATAGTAAAAAAAGAAAAAGCATTAAAAATAAAAAAGGAATTATTGAAAGGAGAAGAAATAGAATTACTTGAAAAGGCCCGAAAAGAAATTATACCCGAGGGATTAAAAAGATCAGAGATAAGTATTCTTGATGAAGAATTAGCACTGAAAACGAAAGATTTAGAAATTAAAAAGAAGAAGTTAAAATTGGAAGAGAAGGAAAAAAAACTTGAAGAAAAGGCTATTCAAGAAAGAGAGAAAGCTCTTAAATTGAAAGAAGAATTAATTGAAAAAGAGAAACAATTATCTCAAGTAGAGCTAGAATTGAAACGAAAGGAGATAAAAGATAAAAAACGAGAAATTTTAGAAAAGGAAGCTCCAAAAGTTGATAAAAAATCAGGGGAAAATAATTATAAATCTGATTAAGATCATCTTTTATCTTTTTGCTCCGTTATTGGTGTAGTATGTAATCTTCTTACTATTTTTCGAATTTCCCCAATTCTTACACTCTCTGGAGGTAAACTTGTCTGAATATCTTTGGCAAGTTTGTAAGCCAATTCAATGTAATTTAAGTCTTCTAGAAATTCAACTATTTGGATCTGATAATCGACATCTTTGGCCCCCTCTCCATATTCAAGTAATTTCTCTTTAAGTAATCGATCTATTTTCTTAGTTCGTTCAACCCATTTAACTTTTTTTACTAATTGTTTGAAACTGTTTATTATGTTATACATTTCAGATTTCGGATAGTCATCTATGTTCTTTAACACATAAAAAATATAAATTTCAGCTTTTTCCCAGCGTTTAAATTTTAAACATACTTCTACTAGGTCTAAGACAGCTAATTCATATAAGAACTTAGATTCTATTTGTGGTATTATTTTTTCAAAAATCCAATCGATTAAATTAGGTTGATTAAATCTTTCGATTATATCAAGTAAGAATTTAAGTACTGAATAGTAAATTTTTGCATTTTCTGTTTTAGTTGACGTTAAAAAAGAAATTAAGCAATACTTTACTCTTCCCATAGCGTCTTCTAGATTAGGAGGTTTTTCAGCAAATTTGTAAAAAGCAGATTCTAAAATTGGTTTTATTTTATCTTTAGCTTCAAAATCGTAAATAAAATATTCGCCCCAATTCGGGCTCAAACTAGCGGATTTCCTTTGCGTACTACTTATTTTCGGTTGCTGTGGGCTTATTATTTTAGGTTTTTGTGTTTTTAATTTTTCTGATAGCAGTTTAGCTTGCCCTTTAGAGATGATTTCAAGTATAATTTTGTCCTTTTCTTGAGGAACAATCATTTTGAAAAAAACTTCCTGATTTTCTTCAAACAATTCATCTCGTAAGCGTTTAGGAAAAGTAATTCCTGTTTTAGCTTTCTTTACAATATCCTCAAAAAAAGATTCTTCTTCAGATTTCTTTTCTTCCGACATTTTATTTTATTTCCATAAAAAAATTAAGAGCAAAATAATTTAGCCAGTAATATTAACGAGCTCCACCCCTCTAACCACAAAGTTCTGATCAACATAAGTTACTATAGCGTGGCCTTGATGGTTATATACAAGGGGAACAGGAAAAGAGGTTGCGCTCTCAATCATACTTTTCTTAACATATAAGGGGAGGGTCTTTTTACAAACTCGACAAAATACATCAACTTTTTTAATCAAATCATCCAAATTTTCAATAATCTCATTCACGTGATTCGCAAAATCTTTGAACACATTAGAAGAAACATTTCCATAAGATAGAATTACATCAATATCCCAAATTTCATGAAATTTTTTATCTATATGTTCTAATAAAGCTTCAAGAAGTTGAAACTGTACATCTTTATTACTGCCAATAGTATATAAAAGATTACCTTTTCTAATATATACAATTTTCATATTTCCTTTATTTAAATGAAAGTAAATATCTTTAGTAGTATTTTTTTTAACGATATTCAAATCTAATATATAGCTTTTAAAAGATTGAGGAGGTTTCCATTCAAATAATGTCATGCCCTCATTAGAAATGTTAATAAAATTCAGATTATTTTCGATATTTTCAGTCATATTGATTTAGTATGAATCTTATAGCATCCTATATATTATTTCTTTAAGGGTTTAAATTATTTATATATTTTTATATTTATGTTCTAACGACTAAAATATAGATATTTTACGAAATTTTAAAAATAGTTATGCTGGACAAAAATTTTTAAGTTTTTTTTATTTTGGTATTACAAATTCTTAAAAACTGAAATAAATCTGAAGCTGAAATGAATAAAAAAAAAATTTTTAGAGAACTCAGTTATTTTCAAGAAACACATTTAGATGAAAATTATAACAATATATCATTCAAAATAATTTTAATTCAACCCGAACACGCTGGAAATATAGGTTCTATAGCGCGTGTAATGAAAAATTTCAATTTTAAACATTTGGTAATATTTAATCCTATAGAAGCTGTAGAACGCATTTTAAGTTATGAGACCCAAGGATTCGCGATGGCGGCAAAAGATATTCTATTAAATTCTGAAATAATTACGATTGATAAATATAAAAATCACATGACTGAGCTCACAGAATATCTTAAAAAATTCGATTTAGTTTTAGCAACAACAGCAAAAGGAAAGAGATATACAAATATTAAAAGACAAGCGATTTTTCCTGAAGATTTGTTAATACCAGTGTCCAAGAAACCTTTAAATATTGCGATTTTGTTTGGAAAGGAATCACGAGGCTTAACAAATAAGGAAATAAGCTGTGGGGATATTATTATAAGAATCCCAACGAGTAATGAATATTCAGCTTTAAATTTATCTCATGCTTGTGGAATAATACTGTACGAGATTTTCAAAAAAATCCATATGCTAAATATTGGAAGAGGTAAGCATCCAGTTTTACTTGCGGGCAAAGAAGATCGCAATTTACTCTATTCATTCGTAAATAATCTAATTGAAAAATTGAAAATAAGAAATTATAAAGAACAAAATGTATATTTTGCTTTCAAAAATATATTTGAGAGAGCAATAATGTCGAAAAAAGAATTAGGTCTTATTATTGGTCTTTTTTCCAAATTGGATTCTATATTAAAAGATATAAGGCTTTATGAAAAATAGATTTCATTTTTGAATAGGATATTTTCCCACAGTTTTTGTAGCCCTTATTATAGTTCTGATATGTTCAGGTGGCAAATCTCTAGGAATCTCACAGCCAAAAGCCAGCCAATAGCCTCCTCCCTCAGCAGCAATTTTTATATGGTCAGAACAATCATCATAAACTTGTTTTGTGCTAGCATTTATAAGCTTATTATAGTTAAGGTTGCCCATAATAGTTACTTCATTTCCAATAAGTTTTTTAGCCCACGATAAATCCACTTGATAATCAAATTGAATAGCTCCTCCTGGGTTAGTTTCTTTTGCAAAGTGAATGCATTGGGGAACGTAACCGCAACAATGAATTAGAACTTTTAATCCTAATTTATTAATCTTACTACAAGCTTTTTTTTCTGGTTCAAGGCAAAATCTTTTAAAAAATTTTGGCGACATGAAATAAGCTGCTGTTTCACCCATTCCTACTATGTCGGCCCCAGCCTCATACATAGACCGAGCAATTTCGACCCCCCAATCCGCATACCAGTTTAAAATTTCATTGAATTCGTCTGGATGATCTAAAATATAGAAGAATTGCATAGGATCTGCTCCTGCTAAAAGTGTAACTCCTTGGAAAGGTCCTTCAAGCCATCCAAGGATAGGCACATCATCTCCGACTTTTTTTTTCGCTATTTCTATTCCTTTTATAGTGGCAGTTAATCGACCAGAATTCATAGGATCGGGCATATCAAGATTTTTAAAATCATTATACAAATTTCCGTGTCTCAATGCAGGTTCTACAATACGGGGGACATCATCTTCGGGAAAATCAATCTTAGCTCCACATGCTTCAGCATAAATTCCTACATCTGAAGAAAAACAAAGAGCATCCCATCCAAAATCATTATAAGCTTTTATTTGCCCTCTTGAAATTGCTTCGGCCTTACTTACATAGATTGAAAACGGAATTCCTGCATATTTTGCGGAAAACGTTTGAGCAAACGGCATAAAAGGCACTCTATCAGGCTCTTTATGTTTAAGAGATGTCATAACACGGTCATAAGATGTCATTTCTGATTTAAGATCCTCTGAAAATTCCTTAACTTTTAAAACTAATTCGTTAACATCTTTTACATAAGCATCAACATTTAACTTATTCGCTATAACTTGAGATCCAGCAGGACCACTAAGTATTGTTCTTACTTTATGCCTCGCCCCTCGCTTCCATAGTTCATTCTCCAACTTAGCAACATCATCTTGAGTTTGCATTAAATAAATAGCTGAGGCTACAATTCTAGCATTTGCTTCGACAGCAGTCTGAGCGATTTCCTCTGGAGATATATCTGAACCAGCATCAATGACTTCAAAACCATGCGCCTTCAAATTCGCAGCTACTATTGCAGTGCCAATAGTCCATGGACCACCCATAACACCCAATACAATCTTTTCTTCAGGTGGCTTTGATTGGTCTGATAACCCGAGCGATTGCACTCCTACTTCAAAAGCTGCAGCAGACATAATTATATTGTCAAGATACATTCCTTTTGTATTATATTTTTCAGAAACTTCAGTTAATCCAGCAGATAAGGCTTGAATAATTTCTTGAGAAGAAATATTTCTTTTTGCTTTCCTTACTAATCTACCTAAATTCTTGTATTCACCCTTAATCGTTGCTTCCGTAATTTCTTCAAGAATACTAGACATTTATAAACATCCTTTTTCGATCAATCAATTATATTAAATATTTACTAGTAAGTATTGATTGAATTTCTATAAAAATTTTTAAGAATTAATTATTTATAAGTATAAATATTTTGAGTTTCAGTTTAATAGGTTTTTCTTTGAGGTCCTATATGGTAAATATTATTTATCGCCATTTTCAAGAAGGAGATGATCCACAACTTGCTGATTTATTTAATAGAGCTTTTCAAATGAATGGTTTAAGCGTAATTAGAACACCTAAAAATTGGAATTGGCGATATTTTCAATCTCCTAGTTTTGAACCTGAAATGTGTCAAATTGCTGAAGAAATTGAACAGAAAAAGATTGTTGGAGCAGTTTATGTTAATTTAATTGAAAAAATATCCTTTAATGGCATTGAATACTTAGTAGGTGAAATTAACGATGTGTCTTGTCATCCAGACTTTATAAAAAGAGGTATAGCAACAAATTTAATGAAAATGGCGATTAATTATATGGAAAAAAAGGGATGTGATATATCAATCCTTGGCGCCGACTATGATGGTCATGCGAGAAAGAAAATTTATTTAAAATTAGGATATTTTGATGTTGATAGAGGATATACTTTTTTACAATTCCCCAATCTCTTCAAATTAACAAAGGACATCATAGCCTTGGCAATTTTGTTTCCTGTATTTTTCACTATTTCATATATTCCACGATTTTTGAGTAGATTAAGAATAAAATATAATAATTTCTTTAAGAAATTTTCTTGGGAAATAAACGACAATAAGAGACATATTGAATTTTTGGAAGCTGTTAACGAAATAATTCCAAAATATTACGCAGGTTTTCCATTATATAGTAAAAGAAAATTTGAATGGGCTCGCATGAAAGTTCCTGCTAAACGGCAAAGACCTACTTATATTATGATAAAAAAAAGAACTAAAATCATAGGAGGTGCCGTAATTACTCATCAAAATATTTACGCATTTAAATATGGCATTAAATTTAGGATTGGAATAATACATGATATTTTCCTTGATAAGACGCAGTTTACCAATAAAAAGAATCTGCATTTAGGTTACATATATCTAATAGATAAGATAATTAAAGCTGCAACACAAAGGAATATAGGAATTTTAACGTATATGGCTACTTCTAAAGATTTTGATTTGCATAAAGCTCTGAAAGGCATGAATTTTTTTAAATTAAAAGGTCAAACTACTATGATAAAGCCTATAAAAAAGAATATTAAGATTACTAATTTTTTTTTCAAAAAGCCTTTATTTTTACCCACTTATGTATCTTTAGGCGTTCCATAATTATGAATCTTTATATAGAAAAAGACCAAATCTCTATATGTCTTTATTAATTTTTGAATCTAAGATAAATGATTAAATATGAAAAATCAAACAGAAAAAAAAGGTAAAGCATTATCAACAAAAAAAGCCATAGGATTTGGTATTGGTCAATTTTCAGACGCAATTGCGCTTCAAATGTTTACAATTTATATTTTTACGTTTTACTACGCAGTTGTTGGATTAAATGTTAATCTTATTACGATTGGTTTTATAATCTGGTCTTTATGGAATGCGTTTAACGATCCATTACTAGGAGCATTATCAGATCGAACAAAAACAAGATGGGGAAGAAGGACACCATATATTATCGGAAGTATTGGTCCATTATGTATTATAATAGTATTATTATATACACCTCCTACTAATATGGTGGTTATGTCGTTTATCTATTTTATCATTATAATGATGTTATTTGATAGTTTTTACACTATGTATGATTTGAATTATTGCGCCTTATTTCCTGAAATGTTCCAAAATTTAGAAGATAGAGCTAAGGCAAGTGCCTTTAAACAAATATTTACTGTAATTGGTTTAATTTTTGCCTTTTTAGTGCCAACTCTTATTATTCCAGATTTAACAAATAAAAAATATATTACCCATTATATGTATGCGGGGATTGTCATGAGCATTATTATATTCATAGGTGCAATAATGATGATAAAATTTGGAATAAGAGAAAGAGTAGAATTTTCTGAAGATTATAAAACAGCTCCTCCATTACTTACTTCCTTAAAATTTTCTATGAAGAATAAAAGTTTTAGAATTTTTATTATCATGAATCTAACGTATTGGTATGTCGTGGGAATGCTTCCAATCATCGTGCCACTTTACGGCAAATTTGTCTTGGGAATTGGAGAAGGAGAAGCTTATTTATTGGGCCTCCTATTAGGTATAGCATTTATTTCAGCGGCAGGGTGTATGTCGCTATGGCGTTTTATAGCTGTTAGAGTAGGGATGAAGAAAGGTGTAATGATCTCAATGGTCACATTTATAGTTACATTAATTCCATTTATGTTCATATCTGACATATCAACTGCGTTTTTAGCATTCCTTTTTGTTGGATTAGGTCTTTCAGGAGCCTTTTATTTTGGAGATATTCTTCTTGCTGCAATTATAGATGATGATGAATTAAATATAGGGACTCGACGTGATGGAGGCTATTATGGTATTAACGCTTTAATTACTAAATTATCTACGATAATTGTAATAATTACGATTAATATAGTATTTAATACCGTTGGTTGGGCTGTTTTTGACCCAAAAGGAGCTGATGAGCAGACTATTTTCGGCCTTCGAAGTTTGATAGTTATTTTTCCAGCGATTGCCTTAGGAATTGGATTATTAGTAATTAGTCGATTTCCAATTACTAAAGAAAGATATGAACAAATTAAAATAGATATCGAAAAATTACACACAGAGAAAAAGGAAAGACAAGCAAAGCTTTAAATATTTTTTAAATAAAACACTTTTGTTGTAGTTGGACATATTCATAGTAATCTTGAAGTGAATCCTCGACTAAATCAGAAACTATTTCGTAAAATTGTCTAAATAGTTCTTCAGGAAAGATTTCCATTTCAAAGACGATTTTTGTTATTAAATCTTCAGCCAGTATCTGAGAATTTATTGGTTGATGATATAGCAAAAAATTCATCATTCTTCGTTCAACTTCAATTTTGACGATATTTTTACAAAGTTTAAATCCAATATCCGTTTTTAAATCGAGGAAATACGGATAATTCTTTTCATCTAATATTTTTTTGATATTTAATACACCTATAATTTTTTCTACGCTATAATCTAAAGAACTAGGTTGAATTCCAAACTTTCGGCAAAATTTTTTTTTCGATTCGTGGGCAGGAAACGCTTTAGGATGTCTCGACACAATGTAATAAGCTGCAATAAAGAACTTAAATAAGTTATGAGGAATTTTACCATTTAGTTTTAATAACCTATATATAATAGAGATTGTATCTAATGTTAAATTTCGATTTATATCAAATTGTTCTAAAAATTCCTGTCCATCTTTTAAAAGATTTATTGTTATTCGATCTTTTGTATTTAAAACTTCTTGATTTATATTAATTAATTCTAACATTTGACGCACACAACCCGTATTTTATGCCTACTGTTAGTTCAAGTAATATATAAAGAAAATTTTTTCGATATTATTTTGATAATATTTATATAATATACTTATAACATTACTTATATTTAAATGTTGCATCATTGCAACAATATAGTAACACGATTGCAAACATTTATATACTTGATAGGGTATGTATTAATTAACTTATTTTGTCGCTGGGTTTAATAATAAGATGCCTGAAAACGAAGAAGAGATAAAAAGAAAGTCTCGTATCACAATAGGATTAGACGATTTTGACTATAGGGTAGTCAACAAAATGTCTTTGAATAGAAATTTGCCTCTTTCAGAAGTTATCAGAATTGTAGTACATCAATGGATTGAGTTTAATCCTGAAATATTAAAACGAAATTATGGCATTGAGTTACAAGATATAACAGAGGAAATTCAAAGCGAATCATTAGAAATTTCTATTGATAAAACTCTAAAACCATATGAAAAAGCTATGATTAAAGAATTACCAGAATTTTTTGAATTAGTAAATGATGTAAGTATAGAAGATCTTGCAGAACATTTCAATCTCAATCCTAAGGCAATTAAGAATATTATTTTTACTCATGGTAAAGAAATCAAAAAAGTTGGATTAAATTTAGAACTAAAAGAAGGAAGAATATATAAACTTTAGTCGCTACTTTCAAATTCTTCTTCGCTTTCTTTAATATTTTTAACAAAGATTTCAGTAACCATTCTAAACGCTTTTTCTACATTTTCTCCTGTTTTTGCCGATGTCTCGATGTAAGGGATCTCCATATCCTTGTATCCTGGATATGTTATATACAAGAATTTTATAAATCTGACAACTTCTTTATTATCTATTGACCTTTCTTCTTCTAAATCGACTTTATTTCCAATTAAAATAGTGGGAATTGCGGGCTCTTCTAATCCTTTATACATATCATTAAACCAATGCTCTAGATTCATTAAACTACTAAAACGAGTTAAATCAAAGACAGCTAAACAAATCATAGTCCCTTTATAAAATAGAGATCTTACTTCCTTAAAATGTGGTTGCCCTGCCAAATCCCAGATTAATAATTTGACATTTTCACCATTATTGCCTATTTGAATTATTTCTGAATAGAAATTGGCACCAACTGTCATCAGATAAGCAGTTGAGAAAATTCCATGGCAGAAATTCTCAGCTAAACTTGTTTTTCCTGTAGCACCGTCACCAATCAAGACTGCTTTTGCAAGATAAGTGTAATCTTTAGAGCTGCTCATAAAGCAATTTTTACAAGTAAAATATGTATAAAACTATATTATGAATATAAAAATAATAAGTTTTCACTTATATTTTTGAATGAATTCTTTTAAAGGAGTAAAATATTCCTCTTTATAGGAAAAAATATCATTATGCCCAGCACCCTCTATTAAAACTAATTTTTTATCAATTCCCTCCTTAATGGAATTAAATATAGCTTTTCCCTCTTCGTATGGAATAATCCAATCCATGGTTCCATGAATTATTAAGGTTGGTTTTTGAAATTTTTTAATTCTCGTGTCGTTTGAATATTCACTCAAATTTGCGGGAGTAATATCTGGACTTCGCACTCCAAACAATCTTGTCATCATATTATAAATACTAGCAAATCCACTTTCAAAGATAATTCCATTAAGCTCTTTTGGATTATGCGACCCTATTTCGGATGCACAAACGCTTCCAAGTGATCGTCCCTGAACAAATAATGAATTTTTTAGATTATTATTAACCATCCATTCTTTAAATTGAATATAAATTGGCATAGCATCTGTGATTAAACTAGAATATATTGGTAGACCGGTACTGTGACCGTATCCACGAAAATCTGCGACCGCTAAATTTATATCACACTCAAAAAATATTTCATAAAAATATCTATAATCAAGCGCAATTTCGCCGTTCCCGTGAAAAAATAAAATCGTTGGTAAGTTTGAATCCTTTATATAACAGTATCCTCCGATTAAAATATCTTCACTTATTTGAAAATTTAAAGCTTTAATCTCATGAGGTAAATCATTAGGAATTGATGTTTTTCTTGGATAAAAGACAACTGAAGAGATTCGTGGATCATCTATTAACTGTTTAATCGCCATTTTTAAACATTAAATTATAAACGATGAATTTATAAAAAAAAAGGAATAATTATGTTTTTAGACCTAAATACATCCATACTGCGAATGTCATCATAGCTCCTCTCCAAATTCCTAGATATAATCCAGGGGCAAATAACGAATCAGCTAATCCGCAAATAAAGAAAATCAAGAAACCTATGAATAAATAAGTAAATTTCTTTCTTAGTTCGCCCATTGCTTGCTTTGCCTTTATAGCAAAACCTATTACTAAAAACACAAGAACAGATACTAAAAAGATGGCAACTAAATAAAATGCTAGATTACTTCTGTTAAAAGAAGAATCAATTAAATCACCTTCGGCATATGGATTAAATTCAAAAGCTCCTGTTGGTCCAATTGGATTTGTCCATATCAGTATCTCAAAGATTATACCTAATACTGTATAAATACCTACTATTACTTTTTTCCACTCAGGTATCATGAGTTCGGAACCAAGATAAAAAGCCCCTATAACTCCTGGAGCAACCCATACATAAGACAACCATCCATAGAGATGTTCGGGAGAGATATTTTTTCCTGTTAACATCACCATAAAAAAGTCTGTTGCTGGCCCCAACCAAAATAAACCAATGTTGATCATCACTAAACCTGCTACACCAAGGAGTTTAGCTTCTAATTTTCTAGCATGGTAAAAGGATATTATTCCAAAGATTACTGAAAATAAAATTATGCCTGTAGCCGTTATTCCGTCAACAAATCCTAAAAGGGAAAGATTTCCTATTTCTCGAGCCATATAATTTTTACACCTATTTTAAATAATTATTATTATTTAACTCCACAATTATTTAAATTTTTAACTAATTTGAAAAAAAATTTTAATTTATTTAGATAAATTTCTTTTCACTTTTTTATATTTTAATCCATGTTTCTTTTCTCTTCTAATAAATTTCTCCACATCGTAGGGGACTTTTTCGCCCGTATCTACGATTCTTCTTAATGCAACTTTTTTACTTTCTTCTACCATCATTAGGGTAGGTTGATATTTTCTAGCAGGATTTCCGATGTATATCCAATCAGGGTCTAAAATTTGTCCGATGTGAGTTGTTGCCCAAACACCCAACGTTGTACCTTTTCCAATAACAGTACCAGGCGCGACAATTGCATTTCCTCCAATAATCACATGATCCCCAATTATAACTTTTTTTATTAAAAGATGATCTCCAATAATCATACTTGAAAGTACTACAGCTCCTTGCCCCAACATTATGCTCTCCCCATAATCAATAAATTCAACATCGCTCCATCCGTCGAACATCGTACTTTTAAAGTCTGCTCTCATGTCGCACATTTTAAAAGCTAAGTTAGAGGCCCAAGGAAAAGCAAAATTATTCCAAGTCCAAAAAATAAATTTTTTTACAGCTACTCTAAGACAATAAAAATAATAATCCTTATCATCTTTATCTATTTTAAAAAGGCCTTCTCGAGGTTTATGAATTAATTGCAAAATTAATAAGAAAAGTTTACCAAAAAGCAAACTCGAGAGAATATAAATTCCCCACCAAGCCATTACATCAACAATTATAATTAAAATTCTCCACCAATTTGAAAAAGTCCCATCCATCGCAGAAATATAAAATGTTAAAATTAAAACAGATGGCATCATAAATGATAGGATATGCAACAGACAATAGAGAAATATTGCCGTTGGCGTCCAGGTAAATGCATTTGTAGTTACTGGATATTTCGTTATGTTGGTGGATTCAAAATCTTCAATATTCACATTTTTATCCTTATTCTCCATTATATTCTCCCCCTGTGAATCGTAAAATTTCTTCTTTTTTGAGTTTTCTGATTGGAAAGCCTGAATATATTCCATTATCTCCAATTTTATCATATTTTATCGTTGTAGCACTTGGTAGAAACGTTGCGTGATTTCCTATTTCCAAGCCTGGCATCCCGCCAGTTAAGGAATTAAAAACACAATTATTACCAATTTCTACTCCAAAGAAAGTTAAATTCTCCTCGCCATAAACACCATCTACAAGGTGATTAGATAGGTGAGCAAAGGTTCCTAAATAACAATTTTTTCCAAAATTAATATGACTATGAATATAAGATTCTTCTAGAACTGTCCCTTTTCCAATTTTATTAGAACCGATAAATCTTAACTCCCATTTAAGCAACCATGGAAAAGGTGAACGCATAATTGCGAAAATTGGATATTTCATCAAAAAGGATCTAAAATGATAATAATCTAACATAGTTGAAGATTCAGATAGATCTCTGTCAAAAAGCCCCTGAGCAGGTCCTCTTTTATCCGCAAATCTATAAATCCACCTTGTAAATAAAGCTACAAAGAATAGATGTAACAAATAGATACCAATAAAAATCAACGGAGTGAGAAGTAAGATAGTAATTATTTTCAAATCTAAAAGTAGCTCAAAAGAAAATGGAATTGTTAAAAGATTAGGAATGAGATATCCAAAAAAAAAAAAGATAAAAAGAAAGCCAGGTATTATATAGGATCCACCTGTAATAAACCAACCCGATGATATATATGCTTGATAAGGCACACTTAATGCTTTATTTTCTGCCTTTAAGATAACCTCACTAGCCTCTTTTTCAGTAACGTTTTTAAAAATCTGTTGTTCAATCTCTTTTTTATTTTCTAAAGGGCTGTTTGTCATAATTCTTCTAGCTGGTATACCATTATATATCGAATTGCCTTTGAGATGTTGATTAATTGTAGTCATAGTATTTGCTCCAAGTATTGTATTAGATTCTATAACAGTTCCAGGAGCAATTGAGCAATGAACTCCAATACAAATGTTATCTTTTATTACAACCTTTTTTATAAGTAATTTATCTCTAATGATAATATTAGACATTATGAAACTACCTTGCCCAAGCTTCACATTTTTACCAAATTCAATAAATTCACAATCAACCCAGCCTTCATTCAATGAATTAGTTCTATTTGTTTTTGCACCAAGTACTTTTAGTGCTAACGTTTCAAGAATTGGTAAATTTATTTGACGTGCCAACCAAAATGGCCATTTTCTGATTATTGCTCTTAAGCTCCAATAGCAATAATCTTTATCGTTTTTATTTCTATTAAAGATCCCCTCTCTTGGCTTATGTATTGTATTAATAAAAATGAGGAAAATTTTTGCCACTGTTATTGAACTTATAATTAGAATTAATACACCTATGAAAAAAACAAACGGAAAAAGGATGAAGAAAATTACATTAAACTCAGGAAAAAACTGCCAAAAATACCAAAACCATATTATTGCTGGCTGAGCACTTAAGGTAATAATAATAATGTAAACAATAAGGTATCTCTTTTTCGCTAAAGTGTTAGTAGTTCTAGGGCCCTCTCTTACCGATGATGGTATCGAAATTTTAGAATCACTTTAAATAATGATGTTTCTTTGCCTAAATATTAAAAATAATATTGTTTTTCTAATTAAATCTTTTTATTCGAAAATAAGGTTTTCAAAAGACCTCTTAAAATTTTTAACTTATGGAAATTTCAAATTCATAAATATTAACATCTAATAACATTACTAATAAAATCTAAAAGTTAAATTATATGGGGAAAAAAATAATGAGTGAACCATTTTTTTGGTGGACAGAAGAGCAAAAAGAAGTTGCTCAAAGGGTATCCCAATTTGTTGAAGATCATCTCGAAGAGGCGGAATCTTATTTTTGGAATAAGAAATTCCCATGGCCTTTGGTAAAAAAGGTAGCTGCCCAAGGTTATTTTGGAGCAGGGATACCAAAAGAATATGGAGGTTTAGAATTAGGTGCAACTGGTAGTTGTATTGTTGCTGAGGGTTTAGGGAGGCTATATGCCGTAGGACATGTTTTTACGGTTTCTATGCTCGCGGGATTGGAACAGATGTTAAAATTTGCATCTGAGGAACAGAAGCAAAAATGGCTTCCTAAATGTGCTAAAGGTGAACAATTAGGTGCATTATGCATTACTGAGCCATTTGCTGGTTCTGATGCTGCTAACGTAATGACCACAGCTATAAAAGATGGTGATGAATGGATTATTAACGGAAAAAAAAGATTTATAACTGGGGGAGGCGTCTCTGATAGATATTTCATTTATGCGAAAACAAGCGATGATCCCACAGACAGAAAACAATATAGTCATATAACATCATTTATTGTCGAAAAGGGAACTCCAGGTTTTTCTTTAGAAAAGGTTAATCCCTTAATTGGATTTGAAAACGTTCCTAATGCTTATTTAGA
>JBHLQY010000036.1:0-1822 GCA_048883105.1 Candidatus Thorarchaeota archaeon
TGCTATTAATGAACAGACTTTAAAATTTATTGAAGGTGTAGAATTTCTAATAAAAGAAGATTTTGATAATTTTGAAAAAAATTTGAACTATGTAATTGAAACGAGGTCCGAAATTCAAATTAAAAAGGCTTTTGAAGCAAAAATATTTAAATCCAAATTAATGTTTTCAAAAGCCGATAGACTAAAGCTTTTTTCAAAAATTAACGATATTAAGGACATTGGGGAATATTTAGCAAATAAAATGCTTTTATATAAGGTTGTTTTCCCCGATGATGAGTTTAAAATAAAAATTGATTTGATCTTGAAATATCTTAAAAAAATTTCAATAAATTTATCCGATGCTGTGAAATCTATAGGGTCTGATTTAACTAGAGCTCATGATATTTGCGAACATATTAAAGAAGAGAGAAGAAAGATGCGATTAGAAGAATGGAATTTATTAAAAAGGCTTTATAATTATGATATGGATTATCTTTCTCGGACTTTTCTTTATTTGAAAGAATTGATTGAAGGAATTATGATGTTGGCAGATCATATGAAAAAGTTCTCTGAATATATTCAATTCTTAGTGACTAAATATTTCTATTTTAAATAAAGGCTATTCAAGGTCAATTTCATGGAATATGAATTAGCAGCAATAATCATTGTAGTTTTAATAATTCTTGCTATTGGGCTCTCTTTTTCAATAGGAGCTAATGACGAAACTTCTGCACCATTAGCAGCGGCGGGCACTTTAAAATTAAAGATAGTGTTAATATTCGGAGGTGCAGCAATTGCTTTTGGTACAATATTTTTATCTGAAGGTGTTGCTAGTTTAGTGGGCGAAAAAATCTTAGGACCTGGTATCAGGTACACAGTCTTTATGCTTTTAGCAGTATTAATAAGTGCTATAATTTGGTTAATAATTGGTTCATTTGCAGGTATACCATTATCGAGCACTCATAGTTTAGTTGGTAGTATATTCGGAGTTGTTATTGTATATGCTATGTTTTATGGAGGAGTAAATCCCGAGACTGCGTTTAATTGGGAAAAGGTAATGAGTGTTATTATATCATGGTTTTTAAGTCCATTATTTGGCTTATTGATAACATTTGCGCTTTATAAAATAATTGAGAAATTATATTTATCAAAAAAGAGAGGGCTAAATGATATTGAAAAATCAGAGAAAAATTTTGCCTGGGCTCTTTTATTAGCAATTTTCTTTGCTGAGATATGGGTCGGAGCAAATTCTGCTGAGGCTTTAGGGATTTTATATGCGCTATATAGCAACGGAAATCTGACTCTTGCTGGATACTATTTTTTTGTAGTAATTTGCGCAATTATGGCATTTTTAGGGTTATATATTGCGGGTCGATATGTAATTCGTAATTTAGCTAGTCAATTGACAGATGCACGGCCATCTGATGGTTTTATAATTCAACTTAGCTCTGCAATTATCTTAATGTTTTGTACAGTTATATATAGTGTTCCTATTAGTCACAGCCATGTTATTGTATTCAGTATCATTGGTTTAAATTTAGCAAAAAAAAAGGAAGTAGATTATGGAAAATTAAGTAAGATGTTTATATTTTGGGTTTTAACTTTCCCATTGGCGGCCATTATGGCTGGACTTATCTACTTCGGATTTCTTTCATTTGGATTATACTAAACTATATAAACCAAAATTAAAATATATATTTATAAATCGCGAAATGAAAAAAATATTTGAAATAGAGAGAGGTGTTGATTATGGGATCTCTTATTGAATACTTCAAGAAAAAAACGGCTGAAACTGTGCTTGAAAAATCAATCAAACATGCTCAAAAAGTTCAAGAAAGCGTTA
>JBHLQY010000036.1:1922-22529 GCA_048883105.1 Candidatus Thorarchaeota archaeon
TTATTTAGATAAGATTGTGATTAATTTGCTAGGCGACAGGAAAAATGTTGAAGAATTTAATAAACAAATCAATTTACTGGAACATAGTGTTGATCTCTTAAATATTAAATTAAGAAAGAGCTTACAAGAAACTAATTACGATGTAAATAGTTTTACGATATTTACTGTAGGAAATATATTTGATATCATGGAAGCAATTTCAGATGCCATTGAAACTGTCTCAGATTATATAATGCAGTTACTAAGAAGTGCTACAGTATAATAAATTAAAAGTAGGGGGATAAAGGGCGAATACACAGCAGATATTCCCCCACGGGCCTCTTTCATCCCTGAAAGCGCTTTTTCGGATGCAACCGTTTTGCTAATGCGTAATTTTTGATTATAATTTAACTGATTGTTATAATTTAAAAAAATTTATTTTAATAAATGAATGGAAATAAGATAACAGATTTATTATATTGATATTATATAATAATATATTATATCAGATAATTAATGATGATTATGGAAGAGGGAATTAAAAAAAGAATTCTTAAGGCAAAAGACACAATTAAAATAAAGGTTAGGTTTAACGATACTGACGCTATGGGAGTGGTTCACTTTAAAAACTATTTAGTTTATTTCGATGATGGATTCGTCGCATTCATGCGTGCTATTGAAAATCCAGTCGAAAGTGCTGTAAAAAGTGGTATTGTATTTCCTGTTAAGAAAGTTGATATAACCTATGAAGAGTCTGCTAAATTTGGCGATTATATTATTGTAGAAACCAGTATAAAAGAATTTGGCGAAAAATCAATCACGTTTCTACATAAAATATTTAGGGAATCCGATAATGCATTATTAGCAAATGTAGAATGTGTCCGTTTAGTTATGGATTTAAATAAGAAAGAATTACTTAATGTCGCAAAATTTTTTGCTGAATTCCTTTAATTCATAGATGGTTATTAAAAATTTATAGAAATATATTTCTTAACAGTATGCCGCTTGTAAAATTAGAAAATGGGATAAAAATTAATTACCAGCTTAATGGAAAAGAAAATAGCGAATTACTGCTCTTAATTCATGGATATGGATCCTGGTTGCAAGGTTACGATGAGATTTTTTCGCTACTAACTGAAAAATTTTTAGTTTTAAGGTCTGATTTAAGAGGCCATGGTGATTCTGATAAGCCATTGGTTGAAAATAATTATAAGGAGACTAAAAAACTTTATACAATAGATCATCTTGCCGAAGATAACTATTTATTGTTAAAGAAATTAGGCCTTCTTGATAAATTCGAAAGGATTTCTATATATGGTCATAGCATGGGTGGTATGATTTCTCAAGTTTTCGCTTTAAAATACACAGACATAGTAAAAAAATTGATCTTAGGAAGTACCGCTCCTAGCATGTATTCAGAAGGAATGGTAAAAGTTATAAAAGATTATAAATCTGGAAAATTAGGAGAACTACATGAAAGTTTCATGTTAATAGCCCAAACCGCCTATACATATAGATTTAAAAAGAGGCATCCCGAACTTCTAAAAAAAGAAGTTGAGGCAAAATTAAAATGCCCTCCTGAAGTAATATTCGGAGCGATGGAAAATTTTGTGTATGATTTTGACGTTAGAGAAGATTTAAAGAGTTTGAATATCCCTGTATTGATTATTACAGGAGATAAAGATAGTCTTGTGCATCCTAAACGAAGTTATGAATTAAACGAGCTAATTCCAAACTCTAAACTAATAATTTTTGAGAAACAAAACCATGGGATAAATGTCGAAATTCCCGAAAAAGTTGTGAGGGAAATCATTAATTTCATTGAAGAATAATTTAAATTGGACCTTTTTCATTGCTTATATTTGCGGAATATGTGGCTCTGAGTGGAGAACTCAACGAGATAAAGTTGAGTATGAAATTGAAAAAAAATAACTATTCGAAAGATTTTTAATTTTTTGTTAATGATTAAATTCACATTTTCTTAAACCTTTTTTTAAATCATAAGGGTGGTTCAAATAAAAATAGAATATGCTGAAAGAATTGGTAGATTACCTCCATATATTTTTACTGAGATTGAAGAGTTAAAATTAAAAAAAAAAAAAGAAGGCGTTGATTTAATCTCATTAGGAATTGGAGATCCTGATTTATCCACTCCAGATTTAATACTTAATGAAATGTTTGAACAAGCAAAAAATCCTGACAATCAAAATTACCCTACTAGTATGGGAGAAGAAGATTTTAGAGAAGCTGTGGCTAAATGGTATAAGATTAGATTCGGAATTGATTTAAATCCAGATAATGAGGTTACTAATACAATTGGAGGTAAAGAAGGTGTTGCAAATATAGCTCGAGCTTTTGTAAATCCCGGAGATATTGTTTTATGCCCCAATCCAGGTTATCCAGTTTATGAAAATGGAGCAACAAAGCTCTGCGATGGCGAGCCATATTTAATGCCGATTTTAAAAGATAATAACTTCCTTCCTAATTTAGAGGCAATTGATACTAAAATTTTGAAAAAAGCAAAAATCATGTATTTAAATTATCCGAATAATCCAACTGGAGCAATTGCACCAATAGAATTCTTAAAAATGGCCTCTGAATACGCAGATGATTATAACTTTTTTATAGTGTACGATAATCCTTATTCAGAATTTACATTCGGCGATTATATAACACCTACAATTTTACAAATCGATGAAAATCAAATAGAAATTAATAGTGCCTCTAAAATGTTCTGTATGACGGGTTTTCGATGCGGATGGGCCGCAGGTAATGAAGATATTATAAAAGGTTTACGAAGCGTAAAATCTCAAATCGATTCAGGATGCCCTATCTTTATACAAAAAGCTGTTATAAAAGGATTAAATGAATATAAATCCGAGAAAAAGCCTGAGATTGTAGAAAAAAGTATGAAAATTTATGAAAAAAGACGTGATATATTAGTTAATGGATTAAACGATATTGGTTGGAAAACGGATAAACCTCAAGCAACATTCTATGTGTGGACAGGGATTCCAGAAAAATATTGTGATAACACATGCATGGAATTTGTAATAAAATTAATTGATGTCGGTGTAGTTATCACACCTGGGATTGGTTTTGGTCAATATGGAGAAGGATTTGTAAGATTTGCTTTAACTCAACCTATTGATAGGATAAAAGAAGCCTTAGAAAGAATTAAGACTATTTTATAATTTTAAATTATTTACTCTTTTTACTATATCTTTTCCATAGATAACCCAATTTTATCTCATCTTCAATTTCTAGTTCGGCTGGTTTTACATCAGAAATGTCCATGATTAGAGAATATGGCGATTTTTCTTTAAATGTTTTATTTTCGTAAAAATCAGCACTTAAATATTCTTCAATCGTTTCTTCAGCTTTTTTCTCCAATTTCAATCATCTCTGATTTTTTCTTAAATCTTCAAGCAGGAACAAACACTTACGATCTCTTCTCTTAAATTCTTACACGCCAGCGAACAAATCCGTGAAAAATTTAAAAGAAAGAGATAAAAGGATTTGTTTCGCTTTATAATACTACGATTAATACTTTTAACAATGAAGCATTTAACGTAGTATTATTCGAGATCATTACTATAGAATTATATCTTTTTATATTATATAAGTTTTTTCATTAAAAACGACGAATTTAATCGGTTTAAAAGCAATTAATAATTTTTTAAATCGATAGAATTTTTATTTAAATTATATATTACATTTTTTTTTTAATTAGGAAATTTGAGGATTATGAATAAAAAAATTGTGTTAGTCGGAGCGGGCTCAACTATGTTTGGACCCTCAATGTTAATGGATATTTTTCACAGCGATATTTTAGAAGGGTCGACTATAATGCTCCATGATATAAATAAAGAGAAATTGGAAATAATTTATGAATTAATGCTTGCTGAAACTGAGAAAAGAGACAATAAATTCGTCATAGAACGTTCGACTAATAGAGCGACAGCTTTTAAAAATGCAGATTTTATAATTAGTTCTATAGAGGTTGGAGATAGATTCAAATTATGGTGGCAAGATTATGAAATTCCAAGGAAGCACGGCTCTACACAAATACTTGGAGAATGTGGGGGTCCAGGTGGTAGTTTTCATGCTTGGAGAATCATACCACCAATTATAGATATTGTTAAGGACGCTGAACGAATAAGTCCTAATGCTTTTTTTATTAATTTCTCTAATCCTATGTCAAGGGTTTGCCTTGCAATTAAAAGAGCTACTCCTAGCCTTAATTTTATTGGGCTTTGTCATCAAATTAGTTTTTTTAACCGGTATATTCCACGGATGCTTAATAAAAATTTAAAGGATTTAAAAATGACAGTAATAGGTCTAAATCATTTTGGATTTCTTATTGATTTAGAAGATGTTAAGACAGGACAAAATTTAATGTCAAAATTCAATTCGAAAGCAATAAACTACTTTACGCAACACGAGGATAGATTTGTATTCTCAAAATTAACATTTGAAGTTTATAAAAAATTCGGGTATTTTCCTCATTCGGGGGATAATCACTTAGGGGAATATTTACAATTTGGTGAAGAATATACCCAAACTCAAGATATGATTGATTGGATTAATATAAATGATCAGTTGGGTAAAGCAATCTACGATAAAGTGATAAGAATGCATAAACGGCTGAAAAAAGGAAGATACCCAAAAAAAGGAATGATACCTAATGTTTCTTCAGGAGAGCGCGCTATACCGATAATTGAAGCTATTTTAACAGATAAAAATTCGTATGAAAGCTCGGTGAATGTTCCAAATGATGGTCTTATCGATAATTTACCTCAAGATTTAGTAATCGAAGGTCCAGTTGTTGTAAACAAAGACAGAGTAAAAGGCGTAAGAATAGGAGATATACCTAAGCAAATAGCTGCATTATTACGCATTGAAGCAACGATTCAAGATTTATGCGTTGATGCCATTTTAAATAAATCAAGGGAACTTGCTATAGCGTGTTTAGCGATTGATACCACAGTAGAAGGTTTTGATATGGCAGAAGATATATTTAACGAGATGATAGAGGTTCAAAAAAAATATCTACAAAATTTTAAATGATGCAGTGGCTTAAATTCATTTTTAAAAATGTTAATTTTTAGTATTTAATTTTTACTTTATTAAAATTAGTATTTCTTCATGAAATATAAATAAGTCATAAATCATACCCATTTAATAATAGCACTTATTTTATTATGAGCATTAATCTATTTTATGTTAAATCACCGATTAATAAATCCACCTCGAGAGCCAGAAAAATTTGTTGAAAATGCAATTCAATTTTTACAAAAACACGCGAAAGAATTAAAGGTGTTTTGTGCGCTTTCTGGAGGAATTGACAGTTCTACTACTTATCTTTTACTTAAAAGAGCCAATATTAATACGGTTCCAGTCTTCATTGACCATGGTCTTATGAGAATAATTAGAGGTGTAGAGGAACGAGAATATGTCAAAAAATTACATCCAGATGTCTTGATTATCGATATTAGAGACGAATTCTTGCCTAAAATTTTTGGCGAAGGTGATGCGGAAGTTAAAAGACATCTATTTAAGGATGCCTATTCAGAAACCATTAGTAAAGTAATTAAAGAAGAAAATTGCGATCTTCTCGCAGATGGAACAATTCTACCAGATATTGAAGAGAGTTTTGGGGTTAAGATAACGGATTTAAAAGAAACAATGTCTATTGAAGAGGAACTTGCCTTAAAAGAAAAATACATAAGAGGGTTTGTAAAAAGCCAACATAACGTAGAAATTGAATACGACGTGGAGGCAACCATCCAACCGGTTGCAAGTCTTACTAAGTATGAGGTGCGTCAAGTACTTGAGTACTTTAATATGCCCCAAGAATTAGTTTATAGAAAAGCGTTCCCAGGACCTGCTCTAGCTGCCAGAATTGTCGGTCCTATTACTCCTGAAAATCTAAAATTCGAGAAAAAAGTTCACGATTTAGTTGAGTCTAAAGTAGAAGATTATTACAATGATAAATTTGGAAAAACAATGATTATTAACAATGCAGGAGATCAAGAGCCTTTCCAAGTATTTGCTGCTACGAGTGAGAATATTCTTACTAAAAAAGTTACGGGATTAGTTAACGGGAAAAGAACGTATGAGATTCCTCTATGTGAATCAGGTGAATACGATTTTGAAAAGCTTACAAAAAAGGCTTCACAAATTAAGGGATATGCTAGAGTTTTTTATGAAATGGGAAATAATCCAACTGGGAAATTCGATGTTGTAATAAGATCTATTAACAGTAGAGACGCAAGAACCGCAACTGTAACGGAATTATCGATAGAATTACTAAATGAATTAAAACAAGATTTACTTGAAATCTCAGAAACAAAAAACGTTTTTTTTGATGTTACTCCAAAACCACCAGCTACTATAGAATATGTATAATAAAAGCAATTAAGAAAGATTTTTCTCTTTCCATTTTTTCATAAAATTTTTAAAACTCTTATTTGAGATTCCAAGGGAATTGAAATTATATTCATTCAAATTACCAATAGAATTAGTTTTGTGTTTTAAATTTGAGGTTTTTCTAAATTTTAATTCCCAATCGAAATATGAAGATACTTTTGTTAATGTCTTTGACATGCTAATTTATAACTCTTTTTTTTAAAAATAAATTAAAACACTGTGTAAATTTTCTAAATTCTGAAAAAATAATAGAAGTTCATATTTAACACGACAAAAATTTACCTTCAGTTATTTTAACAAAATAATCATTTAAAGAGGAATCACTTTTTGAAGCAAAACAAATCTTTTTGAATAGACCTTCTGTTAAAATCAGACTTCAACAATTCTTCAAGTTCGGGGAATTCGAACGGAAAAATGTTTTCAAACGCTCGTTTTAACAACTCTACATACTTCTTTTTATCATACTGATGCTTCCTTTCGTTGTACAGATCTGAAAGAATTACTTTTTTTTGTGGAAAGTCAGGATCGGCTTCTGCGTTGAGGATGATGTATCGTACATTTTTTCCCGCTGAGGCTACAACTCCAGATCGCTCCAGTTGCCTTGCTGCAACAGCCTGATATAAATTTACTTTGTAGGCAGAAGGGCTACGAGAGATCCGTTGTTTTATTGTCAGCTCTTCGCTCGATACTTTGCCTAAGAGTATTCGATCTACATATTCAAAGAGCTTTTTCTTTGCGTCGGGAATTCTATGCATGAATTCTTTGACAGAAGTCGCATCTTGAAACTCATCAATAAGCGCATATTGGGCTTCTTTTACGATTTTTGGTATGTCTCGTCGTCGGACCTCAATGCCTCTCACCTTAGGTTCTCCATCACTTTTGATACCCCAGTAATGACTGAGTGCAGGTACATCAGGTTCTGCCCGAGATGGAAGGAATACGATTATATTATATCTTCCTTCCCAATTCATGGGAATTTGTGTCTCTTCTGAAATCTCATCAGCGATTTTCTTGGTTATTCTGTCAAATTCCTCAGCAGTCCTTCCCTCTGTGTCTTTAAGCCATAATGAATCCACGATTCCGTGAATGATTCTGCACCCATAATTTTCAGCAATCTCCGTAGCACGTAAAAGGAATTCACGAGCGAAAGCACATACCGTCTGGTGGGCCTCTATCTTCCCAAAGCGGGCGTTTTTGAATCCTAAATATCCAAAACTCACAACAAGCACCCATTTCAGTGCTATGTCAGTGAATTGATACCGAATTTCATCATGAGTTTTGTTATATTCTTTGTACTGCAACCGCTTTCCTAAGGGTAGGCTGATAGACTTTGCGATGATACCTCTTCGTTTAGTACAGATATGAAAATTCAATCCAGGTACCTTAATGCCAGTTCCATCATCCTTACAACACTTGCAGTTAATTGTTTCTGAAGAAACATTGTATTTCGCCATCACCGAAGGATACATCGAAGAGAAATCAAGCTCTACCACTTGATCAAACACTCCTATAATTGGTTCGAAGATATGACCCCCCCGGTCTCCACTTATCAAATCCATACCAGAACGAAATCCCTCAGGACTTTTCTTAAATGGTGGGATTAAATGATCGAGCTTATAGGCATTATAGAATTGAATAGACTGCAATGCCCCTCCGATTGTAACTCTTGATAACCTTTGGAGAGGGACTCGCGAGATACGTGCTACTTCAATCACGCCAGGAATGTTTCCTTCGGTGAAGTGAAGGCTGGCGTAACTGTTCGTATCCAGATGAAATCTTCCCGTGAAATAAACTTGAGTCTTTGAGCGGCGTCTAATAATTCCATAAGACATGTAATGATCTGACCCCCCTGAAAGTTCAAAGAGACAGTTTTTGAGAGGTGTTTTGTCTCGTGAAAAGTAAAGATCGTTTGATACATGATTTTCTGACGCACGTGCTACCAAATATGGAAACACAAACTCGTCTCCGTTCTGCGTGAGAATTATATCGGGATCGATCTTCTCAATCACTCTACTTATCGTTTTCAGATTATCGGCCTCGTCAGCCAAATCGATCAGAATTCTGCGCCTTTTGTAGCCATCTGCTCTTGGAACATTGTTTTCATCATTTTCCACGATGCTTACTTCAGTGTAAGCAAGAGGGTCATTGTAGTAAGCTCTAATTCCGCGTTTCTGAACCTTGATATCTAACCACACAGCCTTTAATGGGGGCAATTCATAAAATAGTTCTTCATTATCGTCTTTCAACTCTAAAGAGATTAAACGCATAACTTTTTCTCTCTTCTTTTTATCTTTTTCGATTTTCACCGCAAATTTACAGCGAGACATTGGGAATAAATCATTTACATAAAAATACATTTGAGCGATCGGTAGATCTGTATTATAGAGCGTAAAAATCCCTAAATCGTCAATTTCGCTGATCACTTTTTTGAATACCGAAGGTTTTGCCACAGAAACGCCAAAAATTTTCGTTTTTTTATGATCCTCTAACTTGACATATTTTTCACAGATCCGCACATCTTTCACATTGGGATGAGACTTTAGAATGTTTCTTAACCTCTTTAAATCATTTCCAGCACTTTTCTTTGGGACAGCAAAAAATTCAGGGCAAAATTCCTGAAGTATTTTTAAAACTCTCTTTCGCCTTTTAACCCAAAGAATAATCCCATCGTTATACGTTGAAACATCCAAAAGCCAGGCATCAAAATGCACTTGAAAAACCAATTTATTTATCCTTCAGCTTTCCTTCCAATTCTTTGATCTTTTTTCCTAATTTCTCGATTTTCTTCTCTTGCTCGAGTGCGCAGGACATGAATAGAATTTCCGAAAGCATTGGACGTGCGCTCAAGCTTCCAGCATCAGCGTGAATTCGAGCAAAATTCATTAACTTATGAAAAGTTTCTTGATCTTCAGGTCTAAGCGCTCTTTCAAAATCCTTCCAGCTTTCAATTTCGTGTTCTAACGCAGGTCTGAAAGGAGGTACTGTGCGACCCATACTGATTACCAAAAAGAGTAATTCGCTGTAAAATTTAAAAAAAAATACATCGAAAATTTTCTGATTTTTGCAACTAATTAAATTTTCATAAAAATGTAAAGTCCAAAAGTTTTATATTAAGATAGATTATTTTTGAGCTTCTTTCAGTCACATGAAGAGAAATTACTTACAACTTTCCTTGCCAATAGTTCAAAAGTTTCATTCACATTTTTTCCCGTTAAAGAAGAAGTCTTTAAATAACTAAAACAATTATCACTTTTTTCCAAAATCTTTGATACGGAATCGTCAATTTCCCTTGTGTTCCCATTAATCATATCGTATTTAGATCCAATAATTAATGTAGGGAAATTTCCGTATTGAGATAACAAACTCAACCAAAAATCTATCTTGGTTAAAGTGCTAAAACGCGTTAAATCAAATAAAACTAAAGCCCCTACAGCTCCCTCTAGCCAATTTACCTTAGAGAAAATAGCTTTGAATTGTTCTTGGCCTCCTAAATCCCATAATAAAAGCTGATAATTTTCTTTTTCAATTTTAATTTTCTTAGAAAAGAATTCTAATCCCTTGGTTATTTGTGTGTTGATTTCAAATTGTTCGTTCACATATCTATTTAATAGCGTTGTTTTCCCAACACCGCCATCTCCAGAAATAACTATTTTGATAATATGATCTAACATAAATTAAACCATACTCATTTTTTCAAAATTCTTATACCCTTTACGTAGATCATAATCCATTATATATTTAAATAATATGTTCGTAATATTTGTTGTTTACACAAGAACATAAAAATTTTAGATACTTCAAGCGAGATATTTTTATTCGTTGAAAAGATTCATTTAAAATAAGTGAAAAAAATAATTAGCATAAAATATTAATCTGATTAATTTGAATGTTAAAAAAATAAATTATAAGGTAATATAATGAGTGAAAAGTTAAAAAAATGGCACGCTCCTTGTGGGATTTACTGTAAAAGATGTCCTGGCGTGAAGACTTACGGTTGTAAGGGATGTCGAGAACAAAAGGGTCAAATATATAAGTTACCAATATGCAAAACATATCAATGTATTATTAATAAGGGATACGACTTTTGTTACGAATGTGAAGATTTTCCTTGCGAAATGTTACAACCAATCGTTAATTTTGAGATTTTTGCACCTCATAACTCGAAAGTATATAATTTAGTCATGATAAAAAAGCTTGGATTAGAAGAATGGGATAAAATTTGCGATACTAAAACAACTCTTTATTACCAAGGCAAAAAAGTTCGATATGGTGGAGATCCATTAACCTTAGAAAAAAAGGATTCAAAAATGTATAAAAAGAAAACAAAATAAACATATAAAAAAAAGTGATTTTATTATGATGTTAAAAGGAAAAAATATAATAATTACTGGTTCTGGTCGAGGTATTGGAAAAGCTGTTGCGATTGCATGTGCTAAAGAAGGTGCAAATGTTGGATTAACTTCAAGAACTTTGCATGAACTAAATAATACTGAAAAAGAAATTGAAAATTTAGGAATTGGAGTTAAGGTTGTATTAAAAACTGCCGATATTACAAAATATGAAGAAGTTGAAGAAGCTTTCAAATATTTCCATAACGAATTAGGTTTATTAAGTGGAATTATTGCAAATGCAGGAGCTTCATGGATGGGGAACACTCATGATTTTGAGCCAAATAAATTCGATAATATTCTTAAAGTTAATATACTTGGCGTATTCAATACATTTAAGGCAGCCTATCCTTACTTGAAAAAAGACGATAAAAAAGTAAAAGCACGATTCTTAATAACGGGAAGCGAAGCCTATCCTCAGGCAATGCCTAAATTTACTGCTTATGCTGCATCCAAATATGCTACCGTAGGACTACAAAGAAGTTTAGCTGCTGAATATAAAAGAGAAAACATAAACTTTAACCAGATATTGCCTACTAGGGTAGATACAAGAATGCTACGAGGAAAGAAAGCTGGTGATGGAAACAAACCAAGTGGCGTACTGAATCCATGGGATTTAAACGATTGTTATATCTTCATAATGTCAGATGAATCAAATAGAGTGAATGATCAATTAATTATGTCGAGTGATATTCAAAGTGTTAAAAAGATAATTAATGGAGCGCCATTAGATAAAAAGGAAAATTGGGAGACCTTCAAAGATTATCTTGAAGTAAAATCGCCAAAAACTTTTAACAACGTTAAAAAACTTAAAAAATTTATTGAGTTTCTTTTAACTCGCTCCAATTAATTAAGTAAAAAACAAATAAAGATAAAAGTTATTAAATTATTCGGACTCCTTAGAATAAGTCCCCAATTTCGGAAATTTTTTTAATTGGTCTGATTTAAATATTGGTCCATCTTTACAAACTGAAACATTATTATCTTCTCCTAAACAACAAGAACCACACAGACCAACACCGCATTTCATTTTTCTTTCAAGAGATGCTTGGACTTCAATGTTTTTAGACTCTGCGATTTTAAGAACTTCTTTCATCATAACTTCAGGGCCACATGTCATTATTAAATCAATATCTTCGCTTTTAATAATATCCTCAATAGTCTCAGTAACAAAGCACTTTTTTCCAACAGAGCCATCATCAGTGGTACATAATGTATTAGGGATAAGATCAATAAGTCTATCTGAAAAAATTAAAGAGGGTTCATCTTTCGCTCCTATGGCAACGAAAACATTTTTTTTATTTTGTTTTAAAGGTTCAATTAAAGACGTGAGAGCAGCAATTCCCATTCCTCCACCAACTATAAGAATATTTTGAGCATCCTCGTAATTCCAAGAGGTTCCGAAAGGGCCTCTTATTCCAATACTATCACCTTCTGTTAACTCAAATAATTTAGCAGTACCTTCACCTATTTTTTGAACTGTAATTTCAAGTAAATTTCCATCTACATTTGAAATGGACATTGGCAAGAAATCGATATCAGGAAGCCATAAGATAACGAATTCTCCCGGTCGATATGCTTTTGCTATTCTTGAATTTCTAATAATGAAACTCTTTATCTCAGGAGAGTGCTCCACGATTGATTCTATCTTTACGATATCTGTTTTACTTTTAGTAATGTCTAAAATTAATTCTTCATTATCTTTATCAAGACTTTTTACTTCAAAAATTCCTTGGTTCACAGCTAATTCGAAGATTTCTTTTCCTCTAGGTGTTCTAATTATAAATGTTCTCCAACCCTTCTCGCTGCCAACATTTCCTACAGAGATATCCGCAAAAGAGGCAGTATAATCAGAACAAGAAAAACAGGCATTTCTGATAGAATTATCATATAAATAATTTAGAGGAATCTCTTTTTCTCCAGACTTTGTTTTAATTTTCATTTTAAAATCGTTTTTAATTGAATCAATAGAGTTAATTTCACTCGAACTTATACCGTATACCTCAAAACATTTTATTAATTGTTGATTATGAAAGGTACCAAAACAAAATGTCCCGATTGCCAAAGAAATCAAATCGTATGCTTCATAATCAAAACTTGGGTGATTTTGTAATTTCCTTAAGCCTTGGATTTGGCATGGTGTTCCTACAATTGCTATATCAGTAAATTCTTTGTTAATAGCATCTCCAACTAAAGAGAGTGTAGGACTTTGGCTTGGTTTATATCCAATACCTCTGAATAAATCGTTTGGATTTTCTGCAACTATAGGAAATGGTCTAAAATTTTCATCTTTATCAGTTATAATTGACGCATCAATTAAACCAGCTTCCATGCTTATATTTAATAACGCAGTTATGGGTCCAGCTTGTATCGGATTCTTTTTTGCAGCAGCATCTGTAAGCTTAACCGATACAATTTTTATATAGTGCCCTAATATTCTATCATATTCCTTTCCAAATACCCATTTATCTAGCAAAGATAGTGGGATTTGATCTATTCCTGTTTTAGGGCAAATGTTATAACATAAACCATATCCATCGCGACAAGTAGCTATATCCTTACAAGATCCATCCTCAATTGGTACTTCTTTTTCAGGGTCGAATTTAATATTTGCACAAAATGCTCCACATGCCCCACAATAGACACATTTGTCTGTTTTGATTATTTCAGATTCTAGTTCTTGCCATCCTTTTTTTAATTTTTCAATGTACATATTATTCTTTTTCACCCTCAAGTTGTTTAAGAAAATATTCTGCTTCAACTTTTCCAAGTTCAAAAGCTTCTAAATTCTTTTCTAAAGTGGCTTTTGGTACAAAATTTTTAAGCGTCTCAATTGCGGCTTGCTCGGAGATAATTTTCGAAAGAGTAGTAAACGCTCCAAAAAGAATTGAATTCCCATAAACTCTATCTCCAAATTTTTCTAAAGCCATTCGCTGAACTGGTATGCCTAACGATTTAAATTTTTGTGCGACTCTAAATTTTTTAATTGTTGAAGGATCCCATACTAAATAACCATTATTATCTCCTTTTTTTAAAGAATTTCGTTTAACATCTTTAGCAGATTCTTCAGAAAGAACGATTAAAAAATCATATGGCATTAAAGCTTTAGGATAATCAATTTGTTTTGTATCTCTATCTAAATCAACCACAACTTCAGCCCAACACCTTCCACCTCGAGCTGCAGCTGAATAAGCTTCAGTTTGAGTAGAAGCTAAATTTTCGTAGATTGCACTTGCCATTATTATCATTTTACTGAGGGTTATTACACCTTGCCCACCAAAACCTGAAATTCTTATTTCATATCGATTCATTTAATTATTTTCCCTCCATGGCGACTCTCTGAATTTTTTTATATTCTTCCGAATATTCAGGTTTATCTGGCTCGTATCTAAATTCTCCTATTATATACCTATTAAATAATTCCTCTTCGCTCATGAATTTCGCCTGATTTATTCGCACCGAAACATTTTTTATCCAATCAAACATTTTTCCTCCTGAATCCATTTTTTCTCCTTTCTCCCCTATTAATTCAGAACCTAGATTATCTAAATTTTTTCGTCCAAAATAAGTTACACAGGGAGTAATAACTTCAATGACAGAACAACCCTTATGCCTTAATGCTTTTTTAAAGTATTTCATATAAGTACGTGGATGAGCAACAGTCGTTCTTGCTACATAAGTAGCTCCTGCCGCTAGAGCAATTTTTATACCGTCGCTTCGATTTTCAAACATCGTATACGGGGTGGTTGAACTTTTTGCTCCATAGAGCGTAGTTGGTGCTCCTTGACCGCCTGTCATTCCATAAATACTATTATTAAAAATAAATATAATGCAATCAAGATTTCTTCGGCATAAGTGAATAAAATGATTACCTCCGATACCTAAGCAATCTCCATCACCAGAAAAGATTATTGGTTTCATCTTAGGATTTGCCATTTTCATTCCAGTTGCTATAGCAGGAGCTCTACCATGAAGTGTTACAATTTTTTGGGAATCATAATGAACTAATAATAAAATTTGAGTATAACATCCAATTCCAATAATTAAAGGGTATAAATGGGGATCTAATTTTTCATCTTCAAAAACGCGAGTATAAATTTGACCAATTATCCCATATCCGCAGCCTGCACAAAACCTAGAAGAATAATTACTCAACAAACGTCCTGCATAGGATTTTGTGAGATAAGGGTGTTCTGGTTTCTCGCTTGGATACATTGGAAGTTCTCCTGACATTATTTTGCCACCTCCCTAATAACTTTTAAGATATCGTCTGGATGATGGAATTCTGCTACTTTAGGAATTTTAATTATTGGTGTATCGAGTTTAGTAACTCTTTCAACTTGTTCTGCAATTATTCCCGTATAATTCAACTCTGGAACTATAACTGCCTTAGCATCTTTTACGATTTCTTTTACTTTTTTTTCTGGAAAAGGCCAAACAGTTATTAATCTATACATCCCTACTTTTATTCCTTCTTCACGTGCTAGATCAATTGCTCTGTAACTCACCCTTACTGGTAATCCGTATGCTATAATAATTATTTCAGCATCATCTAATTTGTATTTCTCAGTCATACAAATTTTATCTTTATTTGTTTTTATTTTATCAATCATCATTTCGACAAATCGCTGTGGTTTAGGTGACAAAATTCCTTCAGGTCCATGAGGAGTATGTAAAAACATTCCTGGACAATAATCAGTACCAACAATAGGAGGTTTAGGAATTATATATTCACCAGTTATATCATCCATATATGAAAAGACTCTTGGCGTAATTTCATCAGGGATTTCTCGCTTTATAACTTTTTTTAAAATTTTTTCCTTAGGGGGTATATTTACCACTTCGTGTAGGTGTCCTAAATAAGCATCAGATAAAATAAAAACAGGGCAGCGATAAATTTCCGCGTAATTAAAAGCTGTTATCGTTAAATCAAAAAGTTCTTGACAGCTCATCGGTGCCAATGCAATAACTTCAAATTCACCATTTCCAGAGAAGCGTAATAATCCTAAATCGTTGTGATGAGGATCTGTTACTGAACCCGTACCAGGACCACAACGTTGAACGTCGCATAAAACGAATGGGACTTCAAGGTTTGCTGCCATCGAAATAGTTTCTACCATTAAAGAGAGCCCGGGACCTGATGTAGCTGTCATTGCTTTTGCACCTGCCAAAGAAGCGCCGATTACAGAATTTATTGAAGCTAATTCATCTTCCATTTGCATACAACAACCTTCAATCTCAGGCATTCTTTTTGCGAGATGTTCAATAACTTCGGTACTTGGAGTAATAGGGTACCCACCAAAAAATTTTAAACCAGCCGCAATAGCCCCTTCTGCTACTGCGACATTACCCATCATTAAATGTTTACCTTCTGATAAAAACCTTTTATCATTATTACCACTCATAATTTTCACCTTATTATGTTCTAGCTTTTTGGACTAAATTTTCGTTTTTCTCTTCTTCTAAGATATATATAGCCCAATCAGGGCATCCATATTCACATCTACGGCATGCAACACAGTATTTCTCTTTTCCTTCCTTAACCTTCGGAATATAGACAACTCGCATATTCAACATATCACTCATTTCTAATATACCTGTTGGACAAACAGAGACGCATATTTCGCATCCTCCGCACCTATCTTTGTTTAAGAATAAAGAAAATTTCTTTTCCTTGTTCTCTATTAATTTAGGAATTTTTATCAACTCAATATTCTTTTTTCAATATCTTCATATAATATTTAATTTAATATTAACTGTATTCTTAATTGTATAGCGAATTAATGCTATTATTTTTTAAAATTAATTAATCTAAAGTAATGAAGTTAATTTTTCAAGTAAATTGTTGAGATCAATTATATCTATGCTATAGCCATATTTCTTAATAACAGAATTAAATTGATACTCACAAAATGGACATGCGGTTAGAATTGTCTGCGCTCCTAACTCCTTAATTTCTTCTAAACGTTGTATTGTAGTTTTTTCAGCTAATTCTGGATATGCAGATCGAACCCCCGACCCTGAACCACAACAATTTGTATCTTCCTTAGTTTGGTTAAATTCCAGGTATGGCAATTTGATTGTGTCTAAAATTGCCCTAGGTTCATCATAAATGCCCAAACCTCGAGCTAAATGGCATGGATCATGCCAAATAATTGGTCCTTTTAGTTTAGTTTCCAATAATTCATTAATTTTTGATTTTAAGTCTCCTAAACTTAATATTTTATCAAGTAAATATTCTGAAAAATGTAATAATTTTATACCTTCAAATTTTTCTTTTAATTCCGAGTTATATATCTTTTTAAATGCGGTTAAACATCCAGGACAAGTGAAAATTATCTGTTTTGGCGGATTATCTTTTATTTCATCTAACATCGATTTAGTAAGCTCCTCTATAACTTCAATATGACCAGTGCGATATAAAATACCTAAACAACACGTTTCATTTCTTAATACTTTAATATTTTCGCCTAATTTTTCAAATAATTCTATTGTGTGTAATGCCAATTCAGGTATGCGATAAATAGCCATGCAACCCGGAAAATAAACAGTCTCAGCATCAATATTCGATTTCAAATCTGGCCATGATGAATCTCTTGGTTGTTTTTCTCCGAATGGATTTCCAGATTTTTTAATATTATCTAATATCTCTTTATGTGCTTCAGGATAATTATTCATTTCGATTAATTTCTTTTTTCCTAGGATTATAATCTTGGGCACATCAATTCCGGAGGGACAAATATATTCACAATGACCACACCCTGTACATGAAAAAAGACGTTCTTTGGCTAAATTACTATTTTGAAATCCTAAGTTTAGATCTTGTATCATCGCATGGACTATTGCTATTTTACCTCTAGCATAACTACTTTCCCATCGAGCATCATCATCAAACCCAGGACATTCAATATCCTTAGGACAAAATCCACATAAGGTACATTTCAAAGTTATTCCAAGTATTTGTTTTTCTCTCATAGATTCTCAATCCATTAATTATTATCCGTTGGAAAATATCGCTATTTCTTTTGTTGAATACATTTTTCCAGGATTCAAAATGTTGTTAGGATCAAACATTGATTTTATTTTTCTCATGATTTCAATAGCCTCCTCTCCGTGTTCCAAACTTAAATAAGGTGCTTTCCATATCCCACACCCATGTTCTGCAGTCAATGAACCACCAAGAGAGTTAGCTATGTTAACTAATTCATTTTGAATATCACCGAGTTTTTTGATATTTTCTTTAGATTTTAATTCAATATTACCAATTAAATGAACATTACCATCACCTAAATGTCCTAATCTACTACAAGCTAAATTATTAGCTTTCATTATCTCATCTAATTTCTGCATTAATATGTTTATTTTGCTAAATGGAACAGTAAAATCAAGAACTGCAGGTAAAAAGGTTCTTGCATTCCTAAATGGTCGCAAAACGCGCATTAATGAGGGTCCTGCTCCATCTCTTGCTCTCCAAATGTATTCATGCTCGATTCCCTTTAAAACCTTAATATCTGATGAATGTTCGCTTTTTGAAATTAAATCTGATATATAATTTGCTTGACTAGAAATAATCTTATCATCTCCATCTAAGCGTACCATCAGAGCAGCTGGAGTGACTTTTAATTCTATTTTTGGTGTTAATCTCGATAAGTATGAATTCATCCCATTTATAATTAGCTGATCAATTATTTCGAGGGACATTGGTGTGAAATAATCTTTTATTTCTTTTGCAGTATGAATCACATCTTTAATTGAATCGAAAAAACCTAAAATAGTAATGAAACTGTCAGGGAGAGCAAGAAATTGCAACGTTGCTTTAGTAACCACACCTAAAGTTCCTTCAGATCCAATAAATAAACTTAATAAGTCTAATCCAGATACTGTTTTCTTTACCAAGCGTCCTAATTTTACTTTTTGACCTGTACCAAATATAATTTCTAAGTTTAATACATAATCTCTAACGGTTCCGTATTTAATAGCTGATTCTCCTGATGCATCATTGGCAATCATTCCACCAATTGTACATACATCGGCAGATCCTGGATTACATGGAATCCAATATCCCCTACCTGTGTTCCTTAATTTTTTACCTAAATCTTTAAATAATACTCCAGGTTCAACGATTGTGTAGTTATCTTCCGTATTAACCTCAATAATTTTGTTCATGCTATTAAAATCCAGAATTACTCCCCCTTCAATTGGAAGACATTGACCAACTAAACTAGTACCTGCGCCTCTAGGAATGAGCTTTAAAGATTCCTCATTTGCTAGATCAATAATTTCTTTCACTTGTTCGGCATTTTGGGGTTTAATCACGAAATCAGCCATAAATCTATATTGATCATCTAGCCAACTTAATGCTCGACTAGGAAAATCATGAGAATAACAATATAATTCAACTGGATCATCTGTTATGTATTTTTCTCCGACGATCCCTTTTAATTTTGATTTAATCGATGGTTTAAGCATATTTTTGCGCCATTTAACAAAAATGATTAATTTAAATTTATTATTATTTATTCTTTAAAAGGATATATTTTTTTTTATTCTAATAAAAATGACATTCTCTAATCTTCACAATTTCAAGTTAAAACCAGCAATCCAATTTAGCATTTCTCAGAGGATTTGACAGCTTCCTTTTAGAGGCTCGGGATTTCCATTTTCGAAGACGATTTTCGGCTTTGAAGGGATGTTGCACAAGCACATACTCCACATAACGCTCGTTGTCGTTTATCAATACCAGTACGCTCCCGAAATGAGAAAGAATCTTTCCGCCCTTAGGTCTAAGAAGGGAATACTTGTTTAAGGGGGAAGTTAAAACAATTAAAGGTTTGGTGTCTGAAAGAATTTTTTTGATTCCCCCTATTGCCTTTAGCAAGTCTTCGAAAGTCTGTTTTTCGTAACTTTGAAACAAAGTCGTGATTCCAGAGATTAGCACAACTTTTACATGTTCAAGCGTAGAAAGTCTGTTCTCCAAAAGTTCAATCATCTGATCCCAAGTAAACGCCCGAGCAATAATAATGTTTTCTAAGGCTGTTCGAGGTGAAAGATGTTGGGAAACTGCAAATTTGCTAATATTGTAAGGATTGAATCGATTGTTTCCGTCAATAAACGCAACATTAATCCCATCTCCGAGACCTCCATTAGTGAAAGCCTTTTGTGCGATAACAGCAGTTGTTAGTAGAATTTCGGTCGTCTTTTTTTTATCTCCGTATAACAAATAGACTAGATCTTTATGAAATCCCCCCGATAACAGCTCATCGAGGGTAGAATCACCGCTTGAAACGAGCGGAATTTCATTATTTCTTTTGTATACCCTGAATCCTGAATCGAACGGCATTACAAAAAGTAAAGTAACTTTAAAATTTTAAAGTTTTAATCGCCGACAGTTTTCTGAATTTTACCTTTTCATAAGGTGCATCAAAATATAGTTTTCGTTTAAGTGAAACAGTTGTTCCTTTAAAAGAAATGTAGTTTCATGGAGACAGAGGGAGGAGTGTAAAAGTAAAAGTGAGTACGATTTAAGATTTCGCAAATTTTTCTGTCCGACAAAAAGATTAAATTTATAAATTTTAAGAACAAAATGAATATTAATTCTAATTTTAATTAAAACAAATGATTTAAAAATTTTTAAGAGGATTTAAAAAATGATAGCTCTCATAATTTTGTATATACTACTTTTTATATTCTTTCTGATTTTTATTACATTGTTTCTTAAAATCGGTTTAAGCTTTGTAGATGCTGATAAAACAGGATTCGGTCAAGTGTTTGCAACGGCTTTTCTCTGTACAATAGTTATGTGGTTGGT
>JBHLQY010000037.1:0-21318 GCA_048883105.1 Candidatus Thorarchaeota archaeon
GGTGCTGAAAAAGCAGCTAAAGATTTTAATATTCGCTTGATTGGAAAAATTCCATTTGAGGTTGAAATCGGAATACAAGGAGATAAGGGTTTACCATTTATATTGAAGTATCCTGAGAGTGATAGTGCAATTGCTTTCAAGGAATCTGTAAAAAAGATTCAAGAAATATTAGAAAAATGAAAATTGAAAATATTGAATAAAAAAATTAATATTATGTCTGAAAAAGATTTTGATGACTTTGTATATAAACTTCAAAAAGAAATAATAGATAAAGAACTAGAGCAATACAATGAATATGTCGTAAAATTATTCCATAATCCAAAAAATTGGGGAAAACCACGTGAAGAAGAAATAAGTATATGGCATGCCTATGAGGGTCCCTGTGGGGATACTATGCAATTCTTTTTAAAAATTAATGATAATATAATTGAAAAAGCAAATTTTATTACGGACGGGTGTGGAGCAACAGTAGCAGCAGGAAGCCAAACAACGCTTATGATTGAGGGGAAATCTATAGATTTTGCTGAAAAATTAAGTCCAGAAGATATTGATAAAGCTTTAAATGGGCTACCAGAAGATCATAAACATTGTGCTGAATTATCAGCGAGAACTTTAAAATGCTTAATTGAAAAATATAAATATAATAAGAGTTGATTATTATTCTATTATTGATTATTTTCTTTAGTATTTTAGGCAGTATTGGAGCAGTACTTACAGCGGGGATTTTTCTATTATTTAAAAAAAAGATTCAAGTAATACTAGTCCCTTGTTTAATTGCATATGCTACAGGTACTCTACTCGCAGCAGCCTTATTGGTGATGATACCAACAGCCATATCACAGGGTGATCCTTCTATGATTATGTTATTTCTTTTGGGAGGAGTTCTCTTTTTTTTCCTTCTTGAAAAAACAATAATATGGCACCATTGTCATGATAAAAATTGCGAAATACAAAGTGCCGCAGGCCCCCTTCTTCTAATTGGTGATTCCTTTCATAATTTTATAGATGGAATTATTATTGCGGCTGGTTTTTTAATTTCTTTACCAATTGGAATAATAATAAGCTTTTCAGTATTAACACACGAAATTCCTCAGGAAATTGGTGATTTTGCTATACTCCTTGAAAGTAAGTATTCAAAAAACAAAGCTTTTTTATTAAATTTATTATCAAGTTCATGCACCATTCCTGCAGCAATTATTAGTTATTATATTTTAGATTTTGTTAGTTCAATAGTCCCTTTTATTATAGCAATTTCAGCAGCAAGTTTCATATATATTGCATTAACAGATTTAACACCAGATCTACATCATAGTGTAGGATTAAAATATAGTATTAGACAAATAATCTTGATTTTTGCTGGAATTGGAACTATTACATTAATTATTTTAATATAATAACACTGATTTTGAGATCTTAGATAAAATATATCTATGGACCTTTACCAAGCAGGGTATTATAAAGTTTTTAATCTTTCTTTTTCTTTATGAATAATTTCATTTATCGTTTATTATTAATGAAATTCAAGAATAAGATTTTCTAAGGCATCAGATATCTCTGGAGTTATATAATGCTCAATTTTACAACATAAATTTTGCACTTGATTTTTGTCTTTTAATTTTAAAACATGTATAAAAAAATCAAATAAACGATTATAGTTATTAATAATGCTAAGGGCAATTTTTTTTCCCTTTTTAGTTAATCTTAAAGATTTTTTTGGCTTCCAATCTATTAGATCATTTGCTTTTAACTTATACAACATATTTGTAACTGAAGATGGTTTAACTTTTAATAGATTTGAAATTTTTGAATTGGATGCCCAGCCGCCTTTATTCTCTTTTGAAATTAGATATATAGCTTTTATATAATCCTCATAGCTCTTATTTAAGCTTTTCATTTAAATTCAAATTTTGGGACTTTTAAATTAAAAATAAAAAAAAAATAATTATTCAGTTTTTTCTAAATCATCAATTCTTTTTGAGATATTGTCCATTGCGCTTTTAATGCTTTCCATTTCAGATTCTAAATATTGCTTTTCTTGTTTAAGCATATTTAATTGAGCATCAGGTGTAGTTGGAGGAAGTGGATAAACCGGAGGAGGAACTAAATTTGGTCCGAAAAATGGAACGCTATATCCCCATAAACCTCCAAATCTTCTGCCTCCACCTCTACCCCAACCGATTCCGCGCCCATATCCCATTCCTCGCCCCCCACCAAATCCTCGTCCTAAACCCATACCAGGACCTTTGGTATATCCTGGTGTATCATATCCAGCACAATAGCCTAATGCTCTTCCTGTCATCGAACCTAATCCTCTAGGTCCTGTTCTATCTCCACCTGGCATACTTATTTTTTCAACTCCTTTTTTTTATTTTTTTTATTTATTCTAATTAAATAATAGTAATTTTATTATATAAATTTATTGAATAATTATTCATAATTGATCTCACATTCTATGTCATCAATAAAATAAGATTATGAATTGAATAATCATTCAATATTTATTTTATCATTAATTCTAAGAATATAACCTGTTATTATTGAATAAATATTATTCACTATAATATTTATAATAAATACTACAAGTTCCTTCCATTGAAACCATACATGGACCGACTGGATTGAGAGGGGTACAACTTTTTCTAAATAATTTACACTCATTTGGATTTAATTTGCCAGTCATAACCAAATGACAAGAGCATCCAGGATGGATATCCATTGATTTTTCTATTTTTATATCGAATTTTTTATCGGCATCAAATTTATCGTATTGGTCTTTAATAGCTAAACCTCCATCGAGAATTCTCCCAATTCCTCTCCATCGAGAAGAAACAGACTCAAAAACATCAGATATAATTTTTTGAGCAACAACATTTCCTTCAGGTTTAACTATTCTTGAATATTCGTTTAAAGTTTCGAATTGCTTATTTTTAATTTGTTTTAGTAGCATTAAAATTGCAAGCAGAACATCATTAGGCTCAAAACCAGTAATTACATTGGGAATATGATAAGCATCAGAAAATAATTTATATGGTTTTAGGCCGATTACCGTAGATACATGACCGGGCGATATAAATCCATCGATACTCAATTGGTCAATACTCATTAGTAGCTCTAAAGCCGCTGGAATAAGTTTATGCGCACATATTACAGAAAAGTTAGTGGGTGGATTACTCTTTAGCTCATAACCCGTTAATGGAACAGTTGTTTCAAATCCAATAGCAAAAAATATTATTTCTTTATTTGGATTAGCTCTCGCAATTTTGACAGCATCGTATGGACCATAAACGATACGCACATCAGCACCTTTAGCTTTAAGTTCCGCTAGTGAGATGTTTGTTGCTGGAACCCGCATCATATCGCCAAATGTAGTAATTATAACATCATCCCGCTTGCCTAATTCGATTGCTTTATCAATATCCGCTGCTGGGCATACACATACAGGACAACCAGGACCAGAAACAACTTCAATTTCTTTTGGTATAAGCGACCTTAGTCCATATTTTGAGATTATATGTTCATGTGTACCACAAACATGCATAAATTTAATCGGTTTATTAATTTCTTTTATAGTTTTATTAATAGCCTTAATTATTTTATTGGTAAATTCCTTACTTCTTAATATTTTTAAACCTTGAATCTCCATTTTATTTATCTTCAATAATATTCGATATAATTTAACATATACGTGGTATTGGTTCACCTAAAGGCATATCTACAAATCTAGTACCCCCTACGATTGTTTTTAAAAAAACTTTCTTAGGATTGTCTACATGTACTTCACCAATAATTTCAGCATCCTTTCCAATTTGAGTAGATTTAATTTTTTTTAAAATAATATCCGCTTGACTTGAATCAACGGATAAAAGGGCTCTCCCTTCGCATGCTATATTAAATGGATCTAATCCTAACATATCACAAATGGCTGTTACTTGTTTTTTAATTGGAATTTTTTCTTCTTCAAGATAAATACTCACTTTGGATTTAACAGCCCAGTCGTTTAAAGCTCCTGCAATTCCACCTCTAGTTGGATCTTTCATGGCGTGAATATAATTTGAATTAATTTCAGATTTTATAGATTTACTAATTTCTAGTAATAAATCTATGTCAGATTTTAGATCTGTAGAAATATTTAAACCTTCACGACTTGCCATTAGTGCGGTTCCATGATCTCCAATAGATCCAGTAATTATTATTTTATCTCCTACTTTTAAACCATTATCTACTATTTTGATTTTTTTATCCTTAATTCCAATACCGGATGTAGCAATAATCATCTCGTTTAAGCTACCTCGAGGCATAATTTTAGTATCGCCCGCAATTATAGCTATATTCGCCCCTTCTGCCTTTTTATTAAATGAATTAACGATTTTTTCTAATGTCTCAAACTTAAAACCTTCCTCAATAATAAACATTGAAGTAAGTGCTAATGGCTCGGCACCCATCATCAATAAATCGTTTACTGTACCACAAATGCTTAACATTCCTAAATCACCTCCTGGAAAGAATAAAGGATATACTGTATGTCCATCAGCAGTAATAACAATTTCTTTATCAAAGTTCTCAAGCGGGATTGTTGCACCATCATCTAATTCTTCCACGCCAATGCCATGATTTACATTTTTTAGCACAATATCTTTTGTAATAAAAGTAATTAATTCTCCTTGTAAAATCCCACCAGCACCATGAGCTAAACGAATGACTTTTGAGCTCTCATTTTTCTCACTCATAATAAAATGAAAGAATTCGAAATTAAAGAATTTTTGTCATGAATTTTAAGATAATATATTAAATTAACATTTTTAGTGCATCCATTGAATCTATTGCTATTTTATAAGGATCTTCTTCCCAAATCTTTTCATTAAATAATTCTAAGGAAAGCCATTTATCGTATCCTATTTCTTTTAATTTATTAATGAATCTTTCAAGGTTAAAAAATCCTTGGCAAGGTAAAACTCTGTCTGAATCTTGTAATTCTTTAAAGGGTTTTTCAATAGCATCGTTGATATGGATTAACCATAATTTATTAATTTCAATATTCTCTAATTCATTAATTGAGTGTTCTCCTATAAAATAATGAAATGTATCAATTACTAATCCCATAGCAGGAAACTGATCAATAATTTTTAACGCCATTTCTATTTTTCTAACAGAACAATTTGGAAATCCTAAGGGTTCAAAACCGAGCTTAAAATCATATTTTTCGGCTAAATTCGCAAGAATTTTTAATCTTTCCACAGTGTGAGAAAAAATTTTATCATCGCTCAGCGGTTCTTTAAGAAAACTTGGAACGGTTATTATAGTATCACATCCAATTTGATTCCCGATTTTCATTAACCTTTCTGTATACCTTAAAATTCGTTCAAACTCTCTTTCAGGACATAAAGAAAATAATTCAACCGCATTAAAAGTAATACAATCGAGATTTGTCTCTTCCAATTTTTTTTTTAAATCATCAATAGAGTGATTCTTTAAATAAGCAAAAGTTGTATCTCTCCTTAATTCAACCCCTTGAAATCCTGACTTAGCAATAGCCTTTAAAAATGTCTCCATTGGAGTTTTCATCAAAGTTGCTTGATTTACTGCGAATTTCAAAATTTAATCATATTTTCATTATTTTAAGTTTAAAAATCGTGAAGAATTTACTTTCTATATAAAATCATTTGATTTATATAAGTTTTTAATTTTATCTATTTGAATGAGTAAGAAAACTGTAGAAATTAATATCACTGGTATAGTTCAAGGGGTTGGGTTTCGACCTTTCTTATTTAATTTAGCCAGAAATCGGGGATTGAAAGGTTTCATTTTAAACCGTGGAAATGCTGGAGTTAGATTAGTACTTCAGGGAAATTCTGAAGATATTGATAAATTTATTGTCGATATAGAGATAAAAAGACCTAAAATCTCCTTTATTGAAGGTCTATATGTAAAAAAATTAGATTCCTCAGAAATATTTGAAAACCTTGAAATTAAAAAAAGTGAACAAGGAAGAGGGATTAGTTTAACTCTGCCTCCAGATATAGCTATTTGCGATAATTGCTTAAAAGACATGAGAGATATAAATTTATCTAAATATTATATGTATCCTTTTATAGCGTGTGCTGTTTGTGGACCAAGATTCACAACAGCAAAAGCATTACCATACGACAGGGAACGAAGTACTATGATTGAATTTCCTTTCTGTGAACATGGAAAACCTTCTTGCATTCAAGAATATTCAAATTTTAATAACCGCCGGTTTCATGCTCAGACTTTTGCCTGTTCTGTGTGTGGCCCTAATTATAAATTATATAATAAATCAAGAGAAATAATTAAAAAAGGCTCTATTAAAGAAGTCCTTAAGGAAACTGCAAAAAGAATTAAAGAAGGAGAAATTGCAGCTATTAAAGGAATTGGTGGCGTCCATTTAGTTTGCTTAGCTAATAATGACAATATTATCCTTAACCTTCGGCAACGAAAGGGTGGAAGAAAGTATAAACCTTTCGCTTTAATGATTCCAACACTAAAAATTATTGAAGAATATTTTAGAATTTCTAACAAGGAAAAAGAATTATTAGCATCTTTTCGACGGCCTATAGTTTTGTTGGAAAGAAAAGAAAATTTTAAAGATTCAAATATTAGTTACCAAGTTGCTCCTGGCTTAAATAACGTAGGTTTTATGTTTCCTTATTCAGGAATTCATTATTTATTATTTGATTTTATCGGAGAAAAACCATTAGTCTATACAAGTGGAAATCCTTCAAATATTCCTATGGGTATAAAAAACGATAAAATCTTCGACCAGCTCAAGGATCTTGCCGATTTTTTCTTGTTACATAATAGAACAATATATCAGAGAGCAGATGATAGCGTTTTAAGGATTCACGATAACAAGATAAAAATGATTAGAAGATCAAGAGGATTTGTCCCAGAATATTTAACTTTACCTTTTGAAGTTGAGATTCCCGGGGCATTAGCTACAGGGGCAGAACTAACAGTAACGGGAGCACTTCTAAGAAAAAATCGAATATTTCCAACACAACATATTGGAAATGTATCTCATTTGGAAACCTATAATTTCCTTAAAGATGCACTTTTTCATATGAAAAAACTTTTACAAATTAAAGATTCAGAAATAAAATTCGTATCTTGCGACGCTCATCCAGCTTTTATCACTACTAAATTTGCTAAAGAATTAGCAACTCAATTTAATGTACCCTTATATCCTATCCAACATCATTTTTCCCACATATTAGGCTTAATGGCTGAAAATAAAATAAAAAATGATGAGAAAATTATTGGCATTACTACAGACGGGGTTGGTTTCGGTGATGATGGTAATGTATGGGGTGGTGAAATTTTATTAAGCGCTTATAATGGATACGAACGCCTAGGTCATTTAGAATATCAGCCGATGATTGGAGGTGATCGTTGTACTAAATATCCTGCAAGAATGGCAGCTTCAATTATTCTTAAAGCTCTAGGAATTAGTAATTCAATAAAGATTTTTAAAAAATTAAATCTTGAAAACGATTTAGAACATAAAGAGATTGAATTAAAAACCTTAATATCTCAATTCCAACGAGCTGATAACACTTTTCCTAACGAAAATATTCCATTGTCAAGCTCCACTGGAAGAATTTTTGATACTGTATCATATTTGTTAGGGGCTTGTAATATCAAGACTTATAGAGGAGAACCCGCAATGAGGCTTGAAGGATTAGCATCTAAAGGTAATCCAAGCAAAGTAAAATTGGAGATTAAATATATAGAGAAAGGCAGCGTGTATATAATCAGTACTTCTGATCTGATCCTCGATATTGTTAATTTGCTTGACGATTCAAAAAATAAACCAGAAGATATTGCCGCTAAATTTCAAATCGAATTTGGCAAGGTTTTTGCAGATGTAGCTATTGATATCGCCGAAAAAAATATGATAAATAAAATTGGATTAACTGGAGGAGTAGCTTACAATTACTATTTTTCAAAAATAATTAAAGAAATAGTAACTCAATCTGGTTTTGAATTTTTAGAGCATGTCTTAATACCTCCTGGAGATGCTGGAATAAGCACGGGACAGTTAATTGGAGGTATTTTCAGAAATAAGAGTTATTAATATAAGTGTATCTAAATTATGCTAATATCTTTGGAATAACAAGATATGGAGAAATAGAGTTTAGTTCAATGGTGTATAAAGATAATATCATTGCAACTCAATTCCACCCAGAGAAATCAAGCAAATATGGAATTCAGATATATAAGAACTTTATAAAATATTGTAGAAAATAATATAATCCATTAATAATTTTATTTAAATGAAATTGTTCTAATTAGATATATAGTGGATGTGTTATGGGTGGCCTTTTCGGAGTTTTTTCGGATACCGATTGTTTAAAGGATCTTTTTTATGGGACAGATTATCATTCTCATTTAGGAACCAGAAGAGGTGGATTGGCAGTAAAAAACGTAGATGGGTTTCAAAGGTTCATCAAGGACATCACGACAACTCAATTCAGGTCGAAATTCGAGAAAGATGTCATAAAAATGCACGGGAATAAAGGTATTGGAGTAATCAGTGATTATGATGATCAACCATTAATAATCAGCTCACGCTTAGGCGTATTTGCCATTACCACAGTTGGTAAAATTAATAATTTAGAAGAACTGGCAAATGAAGCATTAAAAGGTGGATCACATTTCTCAGAAATGCATGGAGGGGAAATAAATCCCACAGAAATGATAGCAACGATAATTGGGCAAGCTGCTACCTTTGAAAAAGGAATTCAGAAAGCCCAAGATATAATTGATGGCTCGTGTACTATGCTTATATTAACAGAGGAAGGTATATATGCGGCGCGAGATAAATTCGGTAGAACACCTCTTATCATAGGGGAGAAACCCGGGTCTTATGCTATTGCGTTGGAAACTTGTGCATTCCCAAACCTCGGATATAAAATAACAAAATACCTCGGACCAGGTGAAGTAATTTTACTAAGTGAGAAAGGTCTTGAAAAGAAAATCGCACCTGGCAACCGGTTGCAAATTTGTGCTTTTTTATGGGTATATTATGGATATCCAGCATCTAATTACGAGGGCATAAATGTGGAAGCTGTTCGTTATAAATGCGGCTCATATTTGGCAAAGAATGATAATGTGGAAATTGACCTCGTGGCGGGCATCCCAGATTCTGGGACAGCGCATGGTGTGGGTTATGCAAACGAAGCAAAAATTCCTTATTCACGACCGTATGTAAAATACACTCCGACATGGCCTCGTAGCTTCATGCCTCAAATACAATCCATTAGGAACTTAGTTGCGAAAATGAAACTCATCCCGATTGAAGAACTCATTAAGGATAAACGTTTACTTTTCTGTGAAGACTCAATTGTGAGAGGGACGCAACTTCAAAAGCAAATCCAAAGACTTTATGATTCAGGTGCCAAGGAGGTTCATATGAGACCAGCATGCCCTCCGCTTATTTATAGTTGTAAATTCCTTAATTTCTCCCGGTCTCGTTCTGAGTTAGATCTGGCGGGGCGATGGGCCATAAAAGAACTCATTGGAAGGGATATCAACGATCCTGCCGAGTATATCGACCCAGAATCTGACAAGTATAAAGCCATGGTTGATGTTATCCGTAAAAAATTGCAATTGACGACATTAAAATACCAGAGACTCGAAGATTTAGTTAAAGCTATTGGTCTACCAAAAGAAAAACTGTGCACTTATTGCTGGGATGGCGTAGAATAGTTGTTAACCTGAAAGTATCCAATTAATAAAGAAATATGTCAAAGATAAGCAATAAAAACAAATATCTTGCATTCGCAATTTTAATTGGTGGAAAAAGCACTCGTTTTGGAAGTGATAAAGGAATTTTTGAATTCCTTAGAAAACCATTAATATCATATCAAATTGGAACTTTATCAAAATTTAAGTTCGATATTTTTTTAGTGGCTCATTCCCAAGATCAGGCCCAGACTTATAAAATTAAGATTGATACTGAAAACATAAAAGGATTTATTTTAGATGATAAAGAGATCATCTCTGACAGAGAATTTCGTACTCCAATGATTGGGATGTATTCAGCTTTCAAAGAACTTAATAACTTAGGATACTATGTGGCTTTCACATTATCTTGTGACACACCTTTAATTAAGTATGAAATAGTTGAATTAATGATTAAAAAGTCTGAAGTTTTTGATTGTTGTATTCCAAGATGGAATAATGGATATTTAGAACCTCTATTTGCTATCTATCCAATTAAAAAAGCGTTTCAAATAGCAAAAGAAAATTTAATGAATGAATCGTATAAGCTGACAAATTTACTAGACAGTGATTGGAAAATTAACTATATATCTATAGAAAACGTAATCCAACCTATAGATGATAAGTTGATTAGTTTCATCAATATAAATGATCCTATTGATCTCGAAAAACTAATGAAGATTTACAAGCAATGATAGATTATATATCTTTTCTTTGACTAATTAGGACTAAATTTCTAACTTTTTCTTAATTTTATCAAATAAAAATATTCCCAGAGTTGCTAATATGACTTCAGAGATTAGAACTTGAATGAACATAAGCCAGATTGGCAGAGCTAACACAATATTCAAAATTATCGCTACATAAATTGATATTATAATTGCATATAATACACCTCCCAAATACTTCAACCTCCCTTTATCTCTAAAATATATTATACAGTATAGCGCTGGTACATTAACTATACAACTAATTAAATCGATTGGACCAAGCGGCGAAGATAGGTTGACGAAAAATACCCCGATGACGTTTCCTATTAATCCCTCTAAAGGAAAAATGATACACATTCCTACTATTAATTCAGCTACTCGAAATTGCACTCCTAGAAAGCTTATAGGTTGAAATATATATCCAAGAGCGATATATAACGAAGCTGTTATAGCGATTAACGAGATTCTTAAACTAAGAGGTCTTATATCGAAAGCTTTTGATTTTTTTTCCTCACTTTCTTTTACATTTTCAGTTTTCATTTTTTAAATCCTCAATTATTTATAAAGGGGAAAAAAATTATTATAAAGGCTGGAGAAAGTAAAAGTTCTATGGCTTTATATGAAGAATGAATATCGGTCATGATATTTCTAAATAAATTTAAAAAAAAAATGTTGTTATTTAAAGTCCCTCCCCGCTTTTCTTTCCGGCGATAAGACTTAAGATCCCTGCTGCAATCAAAATGTAGGTTCCCCAAAATTCAAAGCGTCCCTCAATTGCTAATGTTAAGGGAAAAACACCTTCACTAAAAGGCTCGGTATCACCGAACATTAGAAGCCATTTTATGAAGCTTGGAGCAAACCCAATTAAAGCATATAATAATATAAAAAAACCGATAACTAAAGGCATAATACCCCCTACATAAGGGCCATATTTATTTTTCAAGCCGACTATTTGTAGAATCGGAGAAATCATGAAAATAGTGAACAGGACTACAATAGCATAGTAAAATATTACTGGTAATCCATCAATTCTAACTATCCAATCTCTACTCTTGTTATTTTGATTCGTCCACAGATCCAAGTAATTTTTTAAAAATCCAATACCATTCATGTAATAAAGATCCAAATAGATATATGAAAACCAATAGAACATATAGGTCGCAATGAGAGTGATAATTGCAGCTATTACACATAATATTTGTCCAGTATTCATAGAATTACACCATATTTTGTTAAATTGTTATGATAAATTTGATGTTTTGTTATATATAAATCTAGCTATAAGATATCATTTTATCGTTGAAAAATTATAAATAAAGAAATTTCAATTTTTTTCTTTTAGAATGACTAAAATTAACGGGTTTTATAATATAATATTAAATACACTTATGTAATATTTTTTCGAGAAAAGATTTATATATAAATAGTCTTATTTGTATTGGAAAAAAAGAAGAAAAAGCATAAATGCATTGAAAAAATGCACAAAAAAGAATATATCTTCAGCACTCTCCTATATGGGTTTGCTGTGCCCGTTCGTTGTCGGGCGGAAAAAGAGACGCTATTGCGTCTGGTCAACAACGATCATCATAGCTTCAATCTTTTTTTTTTCCTTTCTTTTTCCACTTTTGGAGATATGTTTGGGCAAGATTAGTTCTTTTTATTTAAATGCTTTTATGCTTTAAAATTAAACAAACTAGTTGACTTAAATTTAATAATAAATTTTTATAAAAATAATAGATTCTTTAAAATATTAGATTTTCTGAAAATCGTGACTACATTTTAAGAATATTATTATGAAAGATCTAATTATTAAAAATGGTTTGGTTTACGACCCTTTAAATGGCATTGAGGGTGAGAAAAAAGAGATCCACATTAAAGACGGTGTTGTAGTAGATAAAGTAAATGGAGATGCGAAAGTTATAGATGCCTCGGGAATGATTGTTATGCCTGGAGGTGTTGACATTCACTCTCATATTGCTGGAGCAAAAGTTAATGCTGGAAGGATTTTTAGACCAGAAGATCATTACATCGATCCTGTTCCGAAGTCAAAATTAACTCGTAGTGGGGCTGGCTATTCTGTTCCTTCGACTTGGATTACCGGATATCGATATGCTAAACTTGGTTATACAACTGTAGTTGAACCCGCTATGCCATTACTTGAAGCACGACATACTCATGAAGAATTCTTAGATATTCCCATAATTGATAAAGCAGCTTTTCCATTATTAGGAAATAATTGGTTTGTAATGAAATATATCAAAGATAAGAATTATGATAAATTGGCGGGATATGTATCGTGGATTTTAGAAGCCACCAAAGGATATGCTGTTAAAATTGTAAATCCTGGAGGAGTTGAAAATTGGGCATGGGGTAAAAATGTTGAATCTTTAGATGATCACGTTTTTCATTTTGAAGTAACTCCTAGAGAGATTATCGAAGGATTAGCAAAAGTAAATGAAATATTAGAATTACCTCACACGATTCATGTCCACGCAAATAACCTTGGACATCCAGGAAATTTTGAACATACCATCGAGACATTTAAAGCATCGGAAAAGATTAAACCTAAAAAAGGACGTGAAACCACTTTTCACTTAACACATTGTCAATTTAATGCTTACGCGGGAACAAATTGGGGTAATTTTGGCTCAGGAGCCGCTCAAATCGCAGATTATCTTAACACACATAAACATGTTACAATCGATGTTGGACAAGTAGTTTTCGCCAAAGCAGCTACAACAACTATGACTGCAGATGGTCCCTGGGAATTCGCTCTCCACCACCTTGGCGGAATGTCAGCCTGGGGTTCTAAACCAGGTATAAAATGGATAAATGGTCAAGTTGAAGGGGAATCTGGTTCTGGAATTGTACCATATTTCTTCTCTCCTAAAGTAGGCGTTAATGCTATTCAATGGGCCATTGGTCTTGAATTATTGCTTTTAGTTAAAAATCCTTATCAAATTTACATGACAACTGATCATCCGAACGGAGGTCCTTTCATTTATTATCCAAAAATCATTAGATGGTTAATGGATAAAAAAACGAGAATAGATATGCTTGATAATGTCTGTTCTCCAAAAGCGAACTCACAGACGCAACTGAGGGACATTGATCGAGAACTAACTTTAAACGAATTATGTATAGTTTCAAGAGCGGGTACGGCGAAATGTTTAGGTATGACAGATAGAGGTCATCTGGGTGTAGGAGCGATAGGAGATGTTTCAATATTCGAATTAGACTCTAATAAAATGGATGGTAATTCCATCGAGAAAGCGTTTTCTAACGCAGCATACACGATAAAAGATGGTCAAATCGTAGTTAAGGATGGTAAAATAATGGCCTCACCAATCAGTAAGACGCTTGTTTCAAAAGGTAAAATTAAAGAAAGCATATATAACGCAGTTTTAGACGATGTTAAGGCACATTGGAGAGAACATTATAGTATAAATTTCAACAACTATGCTATTGGAGATTATTACACGCCAAAAATTAAGGTTATAAATGCCTAAATAATTTATTCTTTTATTCCTTATCTTTTATATAATCCTATAAGTTCTGCTGAATCAAGAGTATATTCTTTTATTTTTTCTTTAAAATTTCTTTTATTAACACCCTCTAATTTTTCAATGTCAAGAGCGTAAACTTTAAAGAAATATCTGTGCGTTCCACTTGGAGGAGCAGGTCCCCCATAACCTTTTTGACCATAATCGTTTTCTAATTCTGTTCCTGGAATAGGACCTCCTTGTGGTATTTCTATTACATCACTTGGGATGTTAACAACATACCAATGGATCCAATCGCCTACAGGAGCATCTGGGTCATTACACGAGATGGCAAAGCTTTTAGTGCTGCTTGGCGGATCAATCCATTTTAAATTAGGAGATCGATTTTCATCTCTATATGAAAATTTTTTATCCATCAATTTATTATGCTTAAAATCATTACTTATTAGTTCCATAAATACAAAATAGAATGATAAAATATTTAATTATTTTCACACTCTCACAATGCTGCAAATAAAATAATAAATCATACCTTCTTCTATCATATTAATTAGATCTTAATGAAAAATTCGTATTGGAATAGAAAAAGGTGGAAGAGAAAACTATGATGGGTTTAAAACCTAAAACTTTTGACCCTAAAGAAACATATCCATTAATTATTGAAAATATCAACGATTTAATTGCAATCATTGAATCTCAGGATTTTTATAGATTTGAATATATTAACGAACCGTTATTTCTGAAATCATTAGGGTATAAAAGCAAAGATTTAATTGAACAATCGATATTGGATTTTATGCATCCAGATGATTCTAATAAATTTCTTTCCATATTTAAGAAAAATGTTGACATTGAAGCTGTTTACGAAGAATTGAGAATTAAAAACATAAACGGTGAATTTAAGTGGTTTGAGTTCAAAATAAAACCATTCAGAGATGATAATCAACAGAAGAAATTGCTTTTAATTTTAAAAGATCTCTCCAAATACAAGAATTTGGAAAGTTCTGAAGAAACTTATAGAATAATTTCAGAACACGCAAACGATTTGATTGCCGTTTTTAACGAGAAATTGAGGTTTGAATTTATTAACGAAGAAGTTCACAAAAGACTATTAGGATATTCAAAAAAGGATTTAATGGGTAAGTCATTTTTAAAATTTATCCATCCTGACAATGTAAACGAGATAGCAAATCTTATAAAAGAGCGTTTAAAATATGGCGAAGGAAAGGCAGAATTAAGATATAAAAAGAAAGATGGGACTTATATTTGGATAGAAGTTAGAGGTAGAGCCTTTAGAGATAAGGAAGGATTAGTAAAAGGTCTTACTATTTCAAGAGAAATAACCGATAGAATGGTTGCTAAACAAAAATTAAAAGAATCCGAAGAAAAATTTAGGACGATTTTTAAATCTATACCTGATTTATTTTTCTTACTTAGGGAAGATACAACAATTTTGGATTATAGTGGTAAGGAGGAAGATTTTTATATACCTCCCGAAGAGTTTATGGGTAAGAAAATGATGAATATCTTACCTCCTGAATTAGGTAGATTAAGTTTAGAATGTGTTGAAAAAACAATTGAGATGAGAGAAGCACAACTTTTAGAATATAATCTATCTTTGATGAATGAAATCCGTCATTTTGAGGCTAGATTTCTTTACTTTTCAGAAGATAATGTCGCAGTATTTATAAGAGATATTACAGAACGTAAAAATGCCGAGCAAAAATTAAAAGAATCTGAAAAGAATTTTAGAAGGATTACGGAGTATTCATTGATGGGAATATTGGAATATGATTTTAGAAGTAAAAAGATTAAGTATACTAACCCTAAGTTATTAAATATTCTTGGCTACGAGAAAGAAAAAACTTTAGATAAAATAATTTTTGAAAAGAGGATTCATCCCGAAGATATTAAAAAGTTTTATAAAGCAACTGAGACCGAAGTTGAATTTAGACTATATGATAAAAATGGAAATCTAAAATGGGTAAAAGGCAATAGATTGAATCAATACAACGAAAAAGGAGAATTAATAGGTTTTGTAATGTGGATGGATGATATCACAGAGAAAAAGATGTATGAGAGGCTTATTTACGAATTAAATGTAAATTTTTTGAATTTCACAACAGATGTCCAAAACAATATTGAAATGTTACTTGAAACATGTTGCAAATTATTAAATGCAGAGGTTGTATTATATTGTTATCGACAAATACAAAATGGAATTGAAAAATACCAATTAATGTCAAGTGATAAAGAGAGTTTAATTTTAGATCCTGAAGAATTTAAAAATAATTTCATTATTAGCGAATTGTTTCAAGCAGATCACGACTATACTCAAACATTTATTAATATAAATGAAACTAACTACGCTATGACTGATCGATATATTAAAGAGAAAAGAACAAAAGGGTGTTTTGGTAAATTAATTAAGGCGCAAGAAGAAGGATATAATAGTGGGATATGTGTTTTTCATCGAGAAAATCCATATCTAGACCACCAAGATGTATTAGTTCTATTTTTAATATCCGATGCAATTGAGATAGAACAGCGAAGATGGCAAGTACAACAATATTTAGAGGAACAAAATAAGCTTAAGACGGAGTTATTATCTAGAACCTCGCATGAACTAAAGACACCTCTTATCTCAATTAAAGGCTTTACCGATCTCTTACTCACACTCCACTCTTCCAAATTAGATACAGATATGATTTCAATTATAGAAGATATAAAGGAAGGAGGCAGGCGTTTGGAAGAAAATATTAATGCGCTTCTTGAAAGTTCTAGATTAGAACAAGGACTTCTTGAGTTAAATAAATCAACTGAAGATTTAACTTTTCTAATCAAATTTGTTTTGCGAGATTTGCGGGGAATGTTGGAACTTAGAAATCAGAAAATCATATTAAATATTCACGAATATTTAACAGCTTCGTTCGATAAAGAGAGAATGTATGAAGTAGTTTCAAACTTATTAACCAACGCCATTAAATACACTCCTCCTGGTGGAGAAATAACGATTAAATCTGAAATAAAAGAAAAATTCTACATAATATGTGTAGAAGATAACGGAATTGGATTCACAGAAGAGGAGAAAAGCAAATTATTTAAACAATTTGGTAAAATTGAAAGATATGGTGAGGGTTGGGATATTGATATACAAGGATCTGGACTTGGATTATATATTTCTAAAAAAATTGTGGAATTGCATGGTGGAAAAATTTGGGCAGAATCTGAAGGGAAGAATAAAGGCAGCAGATTTTACTTTTCTCTTCCAATAATTTAAAAATATTTTTTTGTCTTTAAAAGATGGAAAAGAGAGCCATATCATGTAGAATGGTAAAGCAAGGGTACTCTAAAGGTGCGTGTGAAGTCTCTTTAAAAAATGGTTCTACAAACTCAGCATGTATCTCTACATTGAAATATGAGAATGGCCAATTTTATCGAGTTATTAAATCAATGCATTTATCAAGACCAGAAGATTATTTTTCGATCTATCAATCAGGGTGTAATCATAATTGTTTGAAATGTCATTCATGGGAATTTTCCAAAAATTTTAATGGTGAATGGTATTCTACAGATGAAATTGCTGAACTTTGTAAGCAATACGAGAAAAAAGTTACTATTTTTGAACCAAGAGAACGAGCATTAATGTATTACGCCACTGATTTGTGCAAACATTGCGGATCATGTATGTATTTCAATAAGAGAAGTCCTTTATGCCCAAATAAAGTCTCAAGAGATGAAATAGTATTAAGTCCCCAAGGTTGGGGACCCGCAAGAAATATCGTTGCGTTTACTGGGGGTGATATTGCATGCCAAGCAAAATTTTATGCGGAAGTAACGCAAAAAATAAAAAAAAGATGCGATAATATGTGGGTTTTATTAGAGTCTAATGGTTATGGTTTAACTCCAAAAAATTTAGATCTCTTTCAAAAAGCTGGTTTAGACTCATATTGGTTAGATATTAAAGCCTTTGATGCTGATATTTACAAAAAATTATGCGGAACTCCGAATAAAACTGTATTAAATTCTCCAAAAGAGATCTTAAGAAGAAATTTTGTTTTAGAAATTTTAACAGTTTACATTCCGAATCTAGTAGAAATTGATCAGTTTGAGAAGATTGCTGAATTAATTGTAGAATTAGATGAGACTCTTCCTTTTCATATATTAGCGTTCTTCCCGCAATATAAATTGAAAGATTATCGATCCCCAAATTTATCAGAAATTTTAGAAACTTATAAATCGGTAAAAAAAATCGGTTTAAAAAACGTCAGGATTGGCAATATTGGAGTTTTTGCCAGCACTGCTGATGAAATGAAGGAATTAATAAGAAGTGTTGGAATAAAAGCACTTTGAAATTAAATATTTCATACTCGTTAAATTGAAGAACTGAACTCCTATATTTTTATATGGAAGGCAAATTTTTTATAAAATAGGTGATAAAAGTTAACGATATGAACGAAAAAAATTTTGAAGAGCTTGACATTGTTAAAAAGTATTTTTCAAGAATTTTTACAGTTTTAGACGCAAAAATTCGAGAAAGATTGAAGAATTTAAATGTTTCTGAAGAAAAAAAAAAAATATTATTAAAAGAATTAGCTTTTCTGAACGAGGAAAAGCAAACTGAATATCTTGATGAGTTGTTTATTATTTGGAATAAGATTTTTGAGAAAGTTTAAATTCTCATTTTAAATTCAGCCATAACTATTCAATCAAATTATTCTATTTTATATTTATAAACATAATGTTAATTACTAAATATACAGAATTTGGGAAATTCCAATAAGTTAATTAAAAGTTTCGAAAAAAGAATTATGATTAAACCTTGAGATATTGGGCTTGATATCACTTTTAAATTAGGGAAATTTTAGAAATAAACGTATTGAACGTATTAGTTATTAATATTCATAACAAGTTTTTTATTAAAAAATACTTTTAACAATATAAGATTATCATTTAGATTGTTTAATCAAATAAATTATAATAAAAGATTCCTCTTTATTGAAAACTTATAAAATATAAAAGAAATTTAATTGAATTATGAGTGAGAATATAGAAAAATACATTAAACGTAAAGTACATAAAGGTTCAAGTACAAAAATTGCCCAAAAATTTGTTGAGGCTGGATTAGAAAAAATTAGATCCTGTATAAATTGTGGAACATGCACTGGCTCTTGTCCTTCAGGCAGAAGAACAGCATATCGCACACGATCCGCAATTAGAAAAGCTTTAACGGGAGATGAAAGTGTATTGAAAGATATCGATATCTGGATGTGTAGCACATGTTATTATTGCTATGAAAGATGCCCAAGGGACATCCCTGTAACCGATATGATTATCAAGCTTAGAAATATTGCTGTTGAAGAGGGATATATTTTAGATTCTCATTTTGGACTTGCTAACAATATATTTTACGCTACAGGACACGGAGTACCCGCAAATGCAGAAAATCAGAAGCAATGGAGAGATTTACGAGAATCTTATGGACTTCCCCCCTTGCCACCCACAGTTCATTCTTATCCAAAGGCTGTTGAAGAATGTCAATTTTTAATGAAAGAAGTTGGTTTTAGAGATTTATTAGACAATGCTGCTAAATTAAAAGCTCAAAGAAAAGCTGAAGCTGAAAAAAAAGCTAAAGAAGAAACCGAGGAGGAGAAAAAATAATGAGTAGATATTCAGAATATAAATGGAGATATGGATTCTTTTTGGGCTGTGTAAACTAGACATCAAATCGATTCTAGACATAATTCCAAATAGATATCCTATGATTGAAAGAAGTATTAGAGATGTTTTTGATGAGCTAGGGGCAGAAATATTAGATATGCCTGGTGCATCATGTTGTCCTGCACCTGGAGTGTTTCGCGCATTTCATATACCTACATGGTTAGTTATTGCTGCTCGAAATATTTCTATTGCTGAAGAACTTGGTGTCAGCCCGATAACAGGATGCAATGGATGCTACGGGACTCTCAGAGATGCATGGTATGATTTAGAACATGATCCAGAAGAGAAAAAGCATATAAATGAACTTCTTGCAAAAGTAGGGCGTGAATATAAAGGAACTTTCGAACCTAAACATGTTGTTCAAGCCCTTTATTTAGATATGGGACTCGATTACTTGAAGGATCATATAAAATATAAATTTAAAGATCTAAAAGTTGCGGTTCATTATGGTTGCCATATTGTTAAACCTAGCGATAAACGTCCTTGGAATGGAGAATATGAAATGCCTGAATTTCTTGATGAGATTGTTGAATTAACAGGCGCAAAAAGTGTTCCATATAAAGATAAATTTATGTGTTGTGGTGCAGGCGGAGCTGTAAGAACTGCTGTAAAAGAAGTTGCTGCTGATTTTACTCGCGAAAAACTAGTTAATATGCGGGATGCAGGAGCTGATATTATCATAAATTGCTGCCCATTCTGCCATCTACAGCTCGATCTTGGTCAATTGGAAGTTAACAATTTTTATAAGGACATCATTGGGGAGCCTTTTAAGATACCTGTTATTTATATTACACAATTATTAGGTGTTTCAATGGGTATTGACCCCAACAGGCTCGGATTATTAAAAAATCACGATCTAAAAGGTGTTTCACCATTTACTCCCATTAAGCCATTTTTAGATGTAGTTAAAGAGCAATTAATCTAATTTTTTTAATTTCTTTCTTGTATAGATCCAAGAAAATATTGCAATTAGAATTTTCTTACTTTATTTTTTAGAGAAATTCATTCTTTTGACTTAGAATAAACAATAGCTTGTCTCATTTTTTTTTACTTTAATCATTAGCTATAGTGGGGATAATAGCATTACATGGACAATCCTTAAAACACTTTAAACAATTTTTACATGAATTCATAGTATTTTTGTTAAAAACAATCATTTCTTCATTATTATCCTTATTAGTATGAAGAGAAAATAAATTATGAAAACAAAATCCATCTTTTAAACATTTTTTGCAGAGAGTGCATTTGTCCTTATCAATTTCAAAATCTACTAACTCCCCCTCTTCTAATGAAATTACTTCGATGGCATTATATTCACATATATCTACACATTTAAGACAACCTTTACACTTGTTATAATCCACATATCTCAAAGAATTTTTAAAAAAAATTGCTTTTGTGGGACAAGAATAGGTACACTTTTGACATCGAATACAAAATGCTTTATTTACACTTATAGGAAATAATTTTTCCATTTCTATATTAATTAAATAATTATAAAAATTTAAAAATTATGAATAATTATTCATTTGTAATAAATCTAAAAAATGTGAGAATATAGTCATTGGATATAGAAGAATTAAGTAAGTTCGGAATCGAAGGTTTTAGGGAGTGGAAACTTATTATTGATATTTATACTGAAT
>JBHLQY010000038.1:0-21014 GCA_048883105.1 Candidatus Thorarchaeota archaeon
TTTAATGGGGCTCATATTGTTCGAACTCATGATATCAATAATCAACTCTTAGAAATCACTAAGATTGCAGAGGAGATTAGAAGAAATAAATAGATCTTAATGTTTTTTTCGATTTAGTAAAGTCTTAAAATCTGGATTCCTAATTAAAATTCTGTGAAAATTGAAATGTATTTCTGAAAATATTAGAGAATATATATGATCTAATTAACAGAATCTATCATTTCTATGTTCTCCCTTTCTTGATTGATGGAAAACTGTACAAACATTAATAAATCAGTAAAACATATATATATTATTGTAAATCTGTAAAATTTCACTGAAATACGAATTATTTTACGTTTACTATTTAAAAGTATTATAGATAAGAATGGATTTCTTATGCCCGAAAATAACAATTCATATGAAGCAGAAGATATCCAAGTGCTTAAAGGATTGGAGGGCGTAAGAAGACGACCAGCAATGTATATAGGGGACACAGGAAAGAAAGGTCTCCATCATTTAGTTTTTGAAGTACTTGATAATTCTGTAGATGAGGCATTAGCTGGATTTGCTGATAATATAAGAATTACGTTTAATACGGATAATTCAGTTAAGATTTTTGATAACGGAAGGGGAATCCCTATAGATAACCATCCTGAGTTTGATAAGCCTGCCGTTGAGGTAATAATGGAATATCTACATTCAGGTGGTAAATTCAATAATAAAAGTTATAAAATCTCAGGAGGTTTACATGGCGTAGGTCTTTCAGTTGTAAATGCACTAACATCTATGATGATAGTAGAAATAAATCGAGACGGAATTTATTATAAACAAAAATTTTCTAGAGGGAAAAAAAGTTCTCCCCCAGAGATTATTAAAACTGGCAATGTAAAAAGTGGTACTGCAATTACCATTTATCCCGATCGTGAAATTTTTGAATTTGATTTGAATGAGCCTATTTTTAACATTCATACGATTGCATCTCGAATTCGTGAACTTGCCTTTCTCACTCCTCAAGCTAAATTTGAAATTCATGATAAAATTACTGAAGAGGACGAAGAATTTTACTACAAGGGTGGAATTAAGGAATTCATTTCATATCTAAATAAGGACAAACAACCACTCCATGATGATATTATATTTATCTCTGACTCTTCTGACTCAAATGGTTCAAAAGTGTATATAGATGTAGCTATGCAATATAATCAGGGATATCAACCTACTATCTTTACATATGCCAATACTATAAACACTATAGAAGGTGGCACACATCTTACCGGATTTAAGTCTGCTCTTACAAGAACTATGAATTCATATATAGAAAACAATATGGAAAAAAAATATAAAGAACATGTTTTGAGTGGAAGCGATACAAGAGAAGGATTATCCGCGATTATATCGGTAAAGCTTCCTGAGCCTCAATTTGAAAGTCAGACGAAAATAAAGTTAGGAAATCCTGAGGTACGACAAATCATTAGTCAAGTAGTTACAGATAAATTAACGCAATATTTAGAAGAGAATCCTCTAACAGCTAAAAAAATCATTTTAAAAACCATTAACGCTAAAAGGGCTCGAGAAGCTGCTCAAAAAGCAAGAATACTAATTCGACGAAAATCGGCCTTAGATAATGCAAGAATGCCTGGAAAATTAGCTGATTGTTCTTCAAATAATCCGGAACTATGTGAATTATTTATAGTCGAAGGTGATTCTGCGGGAGGATCAGCAAAACAAGGAAGAGATAGAAATTACCAGGCGATATTACCTCTTAGAGGTAAAATTCTCAATGTCGAAAAAGCAAGGATGGATAAAATCTTACAAAATAATGAGATTCAAGCAATGATTAAAGCATTGGGAGTGGGAATTCAAGGAATTCACGAAGTTAATGGTTCTAGTGAGGATGATGATATTATTGAGGAGAGTGAAAGTGATTTCAATCTGAAAAATTTAAGATATCATAAGGTCATATTATTCTGTGATGCAGATGTCGATGGCCACCATATCGAGACTTTATTGCTTACATTCTTCTTTAGATATATGCGACCCCTTATTGAAGCTGGGCATTTATACATGGCGGTCCCTCCTTTATATAAAGTATCATATCGTAAATCTAAAGAATATGTATATTCTGATATAGAGAAAGAAGAAAAAATTAACGAATTAATAAAAAAATTTGAATTAAAGAATTCCGATTCAATCAAAATTCAAAGATATAAAGGATTAGGTGAAATGAATCCTGAAGAATTATATGACACTACAATGAATCGGGAAACTAGGATCTTAAAAAAAGTTTCATATGAGGATTATTTGGAAAATGATCTAATTTTTACAAAATTAATGGGTAAAGAGGTTAAAGCTCGTAAGAAATTTATAATCCAACATTATGATAAAGTTGATATGTTAGATATTTGATTTTATAAGTTTTTTTCAATTTTAATTAAAAGCTAAAAAAGGTCTTAAACTTGGTTATTGAAAGAATCAAAGATGTTTCTCTTAAAGATGAAATGCAAAGTAGTTATATAAACTATGCAATGTCAGTCGTTGTTGGTAGAGCAATTCCAGATGTAAGAGATGGATTAAAACATGTTCATCGTAGATTAATTTATGCCATGGTTGATAATAATTGGTTTTACAATAGCCCTCATGTAAAGTGTGCTAAAATCGTTGGTGAAACGTTAGGTAATTATCATCCTCATGGTGATGTTGCAGTGTATAATGCTCTTGTAAGATTGGCTCAAAATTTTTCTTTAAGATATCCTCTTATAGATTCTCAAGGAAATTTCGGATCAATTGATGGAGACCCTCCAGCAGCTTATAGATATACAGAAGCACGACTCTCCCAAATAGCAAATGAATTGATTGAAGATATTAGAAAAGAAATCGTAGAATTTCAGGCGAATTTTGATGATACTAAAGTGGAACCAAAATTTTTACCTGCGAAGCTCCCGAATATTCTGATTAATGGTACTAAAGGAATCGCAGTTGGTATGGCTACATCAATGCCTCCTCATAATCTAATGGAAATATGTCAAGGAATAATCTCAACTATCGATAATTCAGATATCTCCATTGAAGAACTTATGGAGGTAATAAAAGGACCAGATTTTCCGACTGGTGGTATTATTTCTGATATTACAGGTATTTATAACGCTTATTCAACTGGATTAGGGAATGTTCCTATTAGGGGTAAAATTGAATCCGAAACTAAGGGTAAAAAAAATAATTTAATAATTACTGAGATTCCTTATTTAGTGAATAAATCGTCTTTAATTGAAAATATTGCTAAGCTTATTAAGGATGGCATCTTAAAAGATGTCCGAGACTTAAGGGACGAGTCAGACAGAAAAGGAATGCGCATTATACTAGAATTAAAAAAAAAAGCACAACCAGTCATAATTAAAAATATCTTATTTAAACACACAAAGCTTCATACCAATTTTAATATAATTAATTTAGTTTTAATAAATGAAGCCAAACAACCAAAAATACTTAATTTAAAGGAAATAATAGAGGAATACATTAATCATCGCCTTAATATTATCTATAAAAGGACAAATTTTGATTTAAAAAGAGCTCAGAGTAGATTACATATAGTTGAAGGTCTCTTAATCGCATTAAATAACATAGACAAGGTTATTACTATTATTAAAAACGCTAAAGATACTGAAGAAGCAAAAATTGGGTTAATAAAAGCTTATGAATTCAGTGTTATTCAAGTAAAATCGATTCTAAACATGCCCCTTTCTAAATTAACTAGTTTGGAACAAAAAAAATTTGAAGACGAAAAAAAAGATTTAATTAAAAAAGTTAAAGAACTCCAGAAAATCTTAGAGAGTAAACAAATACGTTTAAATATCATAAAAAATGAGTTAACTGAATTAAGCAAAAAATATGGGGATGAACGCCGAACGCAAATAGTTGAACAAGAAGAAATTGGACAACTAGAAAAGAAAGATCTAATTAAAAAAGAGCCTACGATTGTTATTTTTACAAAGAATCATTATATTAAGAGGATCTCATTAGAAGAGTATCGTACTCAAAGAAGAGGCGGTCGCGGAAAAAAAGGTATGACTGTAAATGAAGAAGACTTTATAATGGATTTATTTGTCTGTTCTACCCACGATACTATTTTATTCTTTACTTCGAAAGGGAGAGTTTATACATTAAAAGCTTTTGAAATTCCTTTACAAAGGCGAACTGCTAAAGGAAAACCAATCGTAAATCTAATCAAAATAAAAGAAGATGAAGAGATTTCAGAAATGATTCCCATTAATAATTTTAATACTGGCGAAATGCTCATAATGGTTACTAAAAAAGGTATAGCAAAAAAAACACCGTTAAAACACTTCTCTAAAATAAAAAGAAGTGGAGTTAGAGCTCAAATAATAAGACAAGACGATAAATTAGTTAGCGTTAAAAAACTTTTGAACGAGCTCCAAGATATATTTATAGCAACCAAGAAAGGTTATGCGATTAGATTTGATGAGTCAGAATTAAGAAAACTTGGGAGAAATACAATGGGTGTTAAAGGTGCAGATTTAAGGGAGGGTGATGAAGTAATTGAAGGCCTTCTTGTTTCTGATGATGAAATTGTTTTAACTCTTACTGAAAACGGATATGGACAAAGAACATATATTAAGGAATATCGAAAAACGGGTAGAGGCGCAAAAGGAGTAATAAATATCACTCTCAATGAAGACGGAAACGATAATGTAATAGCAATAAAAATTGCTAAAGAAGATCTGTTGATTGGAAGCGAGCAGGGGCAAGTGATTAGATTACCTGTAGATTCTATAAGAATAACACACAGAAAAGCAAAGGGTGTAAAAGTTATTAACCTTTATGAGAACGATTCTGTATGCGCAATTGGAAAATGTGCCGAAGAAGATTAATACTAAAACGTTTTAAACCTAAATCTCTATTAATAATAGTGGAAATTTATGATACAGCCAAATAAAGACGAATTATTAATCGGATTAATATCTGATACACACATTCCTTCCCGACGTCAAGAAATTCCTGAGATTATTATTGAAGATTTTAAAGAAAATCAAATTGACTATTTGTTTCATTTAGGTGATTATGAAAGATTTAAAGTATATCAATATCTTTTAAATACTTTTGGAAAGGATAAAGTAATCGGGATATTAGGCAATATGGACGATTATAAATTGAGAAAACTTCTACCCGAAAAACTCGAATTTGAACTATATGGACGCAAAATCTTTATGACTCATGGTACGGGAGGTCCTAACATAATAATTAAGAGATTAAATAGGAATCACGATCTTTCGAAGTACAATATTATCATTTTTGGACACGTTCATCGTCCATATAATGAAGTCTGGAAAGATGGCAAATTGTATCTTAATCCTGGTACCCCAACTGATAAAACATTTACAGATATAAATTCTTACGGATACCTTAAAATTTCAAAAAACAAAGTGGAACCCAAAATTATTTATTTATAGTAAAATAAAGAAAAAAATTTAACTTTTAAGCAGCACTTTCCATTGATTTACCGGAAAGTTTCTTATAATGGTTTAATACTGCTTGTCGTGCTGCATATACGAAGGCTCGCTTCACGTTTATTCCCGTAATTGCTATTGTCTCGTAGATGAGACAGTGTGTGAGCTTAGCTGTATCTAAAACAGTTCTAATCTTAGCTATCTCCACGAGATCTTCTAAATCACGTTTATTAGCTAATAAAACTAATGGTACTTCAGGAGTAGGGTCATCTGGACTTGGAGGGATTAATTTATTTCCATAAAACTTTAATAATTCTTTCAAGCTCCATATATTTTCCCCCCATTGGTCTATTAAGGAATCCCATGTAAAGATTACAGCATCAGTACCTTTTAAAACGGTCTGTCTTTGGAATTTATGTCTACGCTGACCAGCAACAGTATAAACTTGAAAAACTACATTTGAAACTCTTGCTACGACACGATCAAAGAATAAAGTTCGGCCTGTCGGATCTTGTATTTGTTGCATATCACCTGATGCTAAACCTTCTCGATTGTAGACCCATTCTAGGGCTGTAGTCTTACCTCCGAGGCTTGGCCCGTAAAAACAAATTTTGAAAACAAGCGTTCCATCCCCACGACGTGATGGCATTTAAATAAGAACCTCAAATTTATTTTTCGAAAAATATTTTTTCTCTAATATTAAATCAAAAAAACTCATGGAATTTAAAAATTTGCTAAAGCAAAAAAACTAAAGACAAATTTTTTTAATAGTTAAAAACAATTTGATCTACAATATCGTTTAGCACATTTAATTTTTGAGTAATAAATATTTTTACTTTTTCTGTATTTATATCGGGATTTTTCATAAAAAGATCTTTAACAATAGATTCGCACTTAATTGCTTTTCTAGCTAATATTTTGTGAGAATCGTTTGTTTCATCATATAGAGGTATTGGAAATGAGAATGGTCTTTTATGAATGTGTCTAGAACTCTTTATGAGTTTGATATTTTTAGATAAAATTGGCGTGTTAAGAATGGCACATAAATAATAAGCCTCTTCTTTAGAATCAGTGGAAAAGTAATAATTTTCGGAGCCAACAACAATTTTATTTTTTAAGTTGTTAATAACGGCTGCTTTTAGATTAGATCCACTAGCATTATAAACAATCATATAATTTTTATTATCAATCTGTTTGGATAATTTATTCCAATAATTTAAATTAGAGAATAACGTCTCAATGTTGCTTGTTTTTTTCTTTTTTGCTTGATATATATCGTTCATTTCGTTGTAAAAGTTCATTGCGTATGTATATTTGTTAAGATATTCAAAATTAAATATAAATTGATTATTAACGGGTAAGAAAACGTTTCGCTTACGTTTTAAAAGAAAAGGAATTAAATCTTTATTTAAAAACGTTTTATATTGAAAAAGTGCTTCAATTTTTTTATTTTGAAAATAATATTTCCAATTCTTTTTTGCTCTTGAATATATATCAGGATCGGTTGAGATTTCTAGATAATTATCGTCTTTTTTATCTATTTGAAAAAACACAAGAGTTCTTGGAACTAACGTTGCTCCTTGGAAGAATTTGTTTTTATATTGACTAACTGAGATTTTATTTAAAATTTTTAATTGATTTTCTGGAAGTATTAGTTTTACCCCTTTATTTTCGATTTTTAGACTCGAATAGTACGTTTCTTCATAAAACTCTAAATCATCGTTAAACACTTTAGCTTTAATTGGATATTTATCTTTTATAGAAATCTCATTATCCTTACCAATATACTCCGCTTTCAAACAGATATGATTTATATTGAAAAAATAATTAGTAGGAAAGTCCCAAATTTCTATATTATTAAATAACGAAAATGATCGAAATTTATAACAATGATCCCCGTTTAAGACGCTTTTAGTAATTACAAAGAATATATTACCGCCAAATTTTAAGAATTTTGTTGATGTGTAAAAGAATAAAGTAGCTATTTCTATATGTGTGATGTATTGGCTAAGTGGTTTGATTCCGAATTCTTCTGCTAAATCACGAATTTTAATTTGATAATCTTTATCATTAATATCTTTATAAGTTAACCAAGGCGGGTTTCCGATTATCAAATCAAAAGAATTATATAAATTTTTTAAGTTTATAAACATCAAATTTTCGTAAAGCTGAGGAAATAACGAATCCATTACGTAAACATTAATATTTGGGAGGATATCTTTCCGTGTGTCAAAATATTCTAAAAAAATTAAAAGAATATTGATTTTTGCCGTCATAGTTGCTAAAGGATTAATATCAAACCCGAATACATTATTAATTGCTTCTTGTTTTAATTTATTTGGATTCTCAGAATTAAGTATTTTAACAATTATCTCAATTAAAAAATTTCCCGAACCGCAAGCTGGATCTAAAACTTTTAAACCAACATTATAGAAATCGTCTACCATTTTACGAACGAGGTTAGAAGGAGTGTAAAATTCCCCTATTTTATGTCTAGTTATGGTGAAAAATATTTGCTGGTAAATATCAAGAAATAAATCTTCATAAGCCAAACTAGTAAATTCAATTATGCTATATATTTTTTCAAATAGCTTCTTGTTAAAATTTGTCCAATTATAGAAATAACCGAATTCAAACAGGTTGAATGCTTCAAGATTGTTATTCTTACAATCATCGTAGCATTCTTCAAAATCTATATTTTGAATAAAAGAGAGTTTTATTATTATCAAGGATTTCAATAACAAGGCAAAATATGTATGTTTTAAGAAAAGATCTGAGCTTAAAGACTCAGATTCACTAAAAATTTTCTTGAAAGTCTTATTCCATTGTTGAAATTTTGCTTCAAATTCTTTTTTCTTGGATAAGATTTTTTTTTCAAAATATTTTATTGATTCGTAGTAAAACTTCGAACTTAGACCAAAAAATTTAGCAATATCTTTACTATTTATAAATTTTTTATTACTAACCATCCTATTTCAAAAATCCAATCCAAATAATTTAAATAATGGGTAAATCCCATCTAAATTTTTAAGATTGAAAAGAAGTGACTTAAAGTAATTCTTTATTTTTCTTTTATTTATAACTTCAAAAATTATAAGGTTTGCTATCGCATGAATGAGGGAAGCATTATGTTAAAAATTTCAGCAATTATTTTTATTTTTGCGACTTCTTTAATGGTGGTTATTATTAATACACTTCTCGAAAGCTCGTCTCGATCTAGAGTGCCACCAGAATATATTGCTAAATCGTTATTAAACATTAATAAGTATGTCACATATGGGTTGTTTATTACGTTAATTCCTTCCGTGCTTTTTAACTCATCATAAATTCTTCGCTCTTTTTTATCATATACATTTCGATCGCGCGTTATTAATAAAATTGGAATTCCTCTTTGAGCTGCCCTTTTTAATTCTATACTATAAAAATCATCTATTTTTGGGGTCACAATATTTAGTTGGTCTTGTGTAGTCTGGATGAGCTCTATTAATTTTTCGTTAAGTAATTCCTTGTTGTCTCCTTCACCTGAAGACTCTATGACTATATTACCTACTAATGCTAACACTCTCTTTTCAAATTCTTCTATTTGTTGTTTTAATCTTCGATTTTCTAGCCGTAATTCATTTATTCGATCAGTCAAGTCAGACAAAACACATCAACATCTAAATTCTTTTTTGTTATTTTGCTTCTTATTATTTCTTTTATTTATTAATCTATTTATAATTTTATTATTTTTACTCTTTAGAAAAATTTAAATTATAGTTTTTTCCATGGTTTACCGAAATGTAAAAATGAACTAATTGCGATACCACTTTTACATTGTTGCCTAGCTCTAAGAAGTGAAGTCCCTTGGCTTTCATTATTAAATAAAGTAAGGTAAAAATTCGCTATAATACTCTGAGTATCTTCATTAAAAAATGGATATGTCCTAGCTATTATCCCTATAATACGATTATAGTCAAATTGGCTAATGATCTCACCAAAAATTTTTAAAACATTATTTAGTTTTTCTCCTTCAACGTTAAAAACCTGCGCATTAAAAAACAAAAATGGATGCGAATTAGATTTATTTTTGTCTATAGCCTTCTTTATTTCATTAAAGGTTATTAGATTGTTATCATTCGAAAGAATATAACTATCTTTAGGATTCATTCTGGAATAAAAAATGTTTCCAACAAAATGAATAATATGAAAAGCCCCTTCTGAAATATTTGATAATATTTTTTCGCGAGTAGAATGTACTCCAGATAGAATAGTAAATTGATTAACATTTTCCGTTGTATTAAAAAAATCTGTAATGTGATTTAATTCATCGTGAGCATCAGGGAAAGGAAAGATTAAAGTTTTATTTTTGTACTCCTCATTCCATTTTAAAGGCCCTTTTGCATTTGAAGCTTCAATTAATAAAACATTAAATAAGTTCTTAGGGGGGATTGTAATGGATTCCTCTTGAGCTAATTGTCCAAATTGAGTACCAGCAAGAGGAGGTTCGCCGATTTTATAGCCACTTGAATATTTTAACATGAAAAAATTATCGTCATCATACAAGAAACCAAAAGGTATTATCATTTTATCTAAAATAAAATAAATGTGAGGTATAAAATCTAACTTTTTAACTTTTAATTGTTTGAAAAAATCTCTCATTAAGTTTGGTAAGAATATATATAACAGCTTTCCAAATTCTATTATATTAAATTTATATCTCTTTTCTTTTCTTCCTGAAAAAATGTCACTAAAAATTTCCATGATTTGATGATCATTCCATAATTCATTAGTTATTTTTCCCTCAACAATAGCATAATCCTTAGATATCATACGAAAAGAAATCAGACCTTCTGAATTAATCCGTATTATTGCTTGATTTAAAATAAAATCAGGATTAATCGATAATAAACTAGTTAAATCTTCTTCAAACGAATATATTTGATTTTTAATTGATTCAGCCTTAATGTATAAAGAATTTAAGTCAGTTAATTTTTCTCTAATATTTTCATCTAAATATGGAATTATTGTTTGTGCGAGATTAAAATCTTTTTCTTCGTATAGGGCGCGATAGAACATCATTCTCCAAAAATCAGCGGTTTCTAACGTGAAAAATTTGCTTTTAAATTGCCAGAGATAATTACAAGTATAAAAGTAATGATATATTTGAACCGGAGTTTGAGGAGTTTTTAAATGATTGCTTAATTTTTCCATAGATAAAAGTAAATATTTTCTTTCTTTAATCTCAACAAACTTTTTACAAGCTTCAACCCATAACTCAATTAAAGAAACGTCGTACCCTAAATCTGTTTTATACATAAAAATATCTTCCAAAAAGTCATATATTTCATAAGCAATCAAAAACCGATTTCTATTTATAGAAAAATCAACAAATTTCCGGATATAATTTAGGGCAACTTCAATAGTTTGAAATTCTTTTAATTTAGTAAAAGCATATCTTATTATTATAATAATCCATGTAAATTCTCCAATGTTGTTTAAATAATAAATTAATTCCTCCAAATCAGATAGAATTACACTAAAATTCTGCTCATTTACTGAAATTTCTCTCATATTGGAGAAATCTTCCTTTAAATAATTTGGTAAGCGTTTTGCTATAATTTTATTGATAATTTGAACAAAATCTACAGATTCTTCTGTTGATTCTTCAATGAGGTGATATTTTATATTAACATTTTCCATAAAAACAAATAGTAATAAAGCTTTTTTGCTCGGTTCTAGCTTATAAAGAATATCTCCTAAAATTTTTAAGCTAAAACGAAATAAATCTGAGGAAAATATTCTTTTTCTTAAATATGCTAATAAGAATTGTAGTTCGATAAGTTTGAGATAATCTTCCCTTTCTTTAACTTTAAGTGAGAATGAGTTTATAAATTTAGTTATTCCTTCAATAGATAATTCATCTACTTTTATGAAACTTTTTAAAAGAATCATCCAAAAATTATTAAACAAATCAAATTCATCTAAATTGGAAAGAAAGGAAAAAAAACGTTTGTAAGCGTCAATATATCTGATTTTGTCAATTTTTCCAATTTTATCTTCTTGACTTTTCAAAGAATTTAAATAAATCCACCATGAATTTGCAATAATCATTATTAATTGACGCTTTTTTTGAGGAACTAACCATTCAGTTTTTTCAATTTCAAAATATAGATTAGTAAATAATCTACTTGCCCATTGATGATTAGCTGAATTAAGTAATTGCCTTCCTTGAAGTATTCCTTTTTGAAAATTCGTTAAGAATTGATTTTTAATATCAGGATTAATTGTCATTAAGATTAATTCCCCATTTTTTATGATTACCCTTTATATTCTGGATTTGGTTTCCACCCATCTTGTAACTGTTTTTTTGAGTATAATATTGAAGCACCAATCCACGACATATTTTCACGACCTGGAACTGCAAACACATTAATTTTATCTCTTATTTTTTCGGAAAAATATTTAGTTAATTCAAGTTTCAATCTTTCGTTTAATCCAGGAATTAAACTACCTCCCCCAGCAAGAATAATATTAGGAAGTAATTCTTCCCAATTCTCTCGATCCCATGATTTGATAACTTTAACTATTGCTTCATCTAATCCAAAATAATCTATATGAATTAATCGTGGGTCAAATAAAGGCTCAGATAACATGAATCGCTCTTCGTTTATTTTTAAACTGGATCCATCAGGAAAATCAATTTTTTGGTCGTAATTAGTAAGACCATCTTTTATACTATTGCTTTCACCTTCAGCATCTAATACGCATAGTGAATATTTATCTTTAATTTCTTTCGCAAGCCATTTATCAAGATAAAAATTTTCGTCTGAACCCTTTCTTGTCAATATCATATTAAGGAAGTAATTTGTTAAATCCTTCCCTGCTATAGGAAAGATATCTCGTGCCATAATATTTGTGAATCCGTGAAAAATCGTGGAGAAATAAGTATTGGATTCTCCCATATTAACTACAACTCCGGTGGTTTTTTTTAAAGTTTGTAAAATAGCTTGACTTTCAGATAAAAATAATAGATAAGGGAAGTTTAAATCTCGAAAAAAAATCTGTTCCAACTTAGTTTTTTCCAAATCTGTCATAATAAAGGGAGAAATCACAATTATCGATTGTTTATTTTGATATTCAGATTGGATATTTAATTGTTGATAATAATAATAAAAAAACTTTGAGAAAATATTGTAATTATTCTCTTTTTTAAACTCATGAATGTTTAATATATTTTGGTATTTTAAGGCTTTAAGACCATATAAGTGCTTTTCAGTATTTTCTTCAATAAAAAGTTCAGCAAGCCCATCAATTACATCTGATTCAAATATATAATCTGTTGCATCCACATGAACGCTAGGTACAATGATTTCTGGTGAATCATCACCAGCCCAGCCTAAACGAAAAGTACTATTTCCGATGTCTAAAATCAAAGGTCTTAATTGCTTATTATCAGCAGATAACATATTAAATGAGATATTTGATTAAAATTAATAATTTATAACGAAAAAAGCTCTTTTTCATGAATATATTGATCTGTCAATCTTTTTAATTGATATTCTTTAATTTGTAATTCAAGCATCCCTAAAACCTTTTTAAATTCAAGGGACATGGTTTCAATATTTACGCCAGAAACCCTTTCGATATCATCCCTTTTCGTCTTAAATTGACTTAAATTCAATTTTATTTTATCGAATAGATTGTTTATTGAAGAAATTAAATCTTCGGTGTTTTTCTTAGTGAATTTTCGCATTTTCCTTAATATGGCTAATACATAACTAATACTATTTTCCCATTGATTATATCTTTCGTTATAACCTTTCATAAAATCTTCTAAAAATACTTGTAAATTCTTATAAATATTATATTTAGGCGGTGTAGCCTCAATAAGTTTTTGAACGGGGGCACTACTTTTAGTTGTTTTTCTTTCAGAGATAGGGATATCTTCTATAAGATAATCTTCAACAATTTCGCTTTTTCTCTCATGAGATAACTTTGGTTCAATTCTTTCTTCTGTTTTTTCTTCACGACGATACCAAGTTCCTTCAGATACTCCTGTTAATAATCCCTGCAAATCTGTTTGAGTCTTCTTAGCAGAGCTTAAAGCAGAACTCAATGCAGAATCTAACGATAATTTTGTTTCTGGTATTTCTGCAGTTTTTAAAGTAGCACCCGAAGAAATTTCTATTCTTTTTTTCTTGGTCGTTTTTAAAGCATCTTCCAACGAGGTGTCTGTTTTTTTCCTTTTAGTACTTTTAGAAGATTTTTTTTTCTTTTTCTTCTTAGCCATTAAAAACAAGCCTTTATTATTGTTTAATCTACTAATTTAATATTACAATTAATTTATAAATCTATTTTACAATTAATGTATTTTTAACAAGATTAGTTAATTTATTAAATTGAACAAAATTTTTTAATCTAATGGGATAATCTCTACTTCAAGAGCATCTCCTTCGATTTTTAAAATTTCCTTGAGCTCTTCAAGGTCCATCTCTTTTGGTCTCGGTCCAATTACAGTCCACATAGCGGTTTTCTCTTTTTCAATAGTTAATGATTCTCCATAAACTAGCGAAATCCCGTGATTTCCAAAAGTCGTAGCTATTTTTGCCAATGATCCCGCTTCATCCTTCATTAATATTCTAAATTTAAGAGAATCACCTTTAATTCCAACTGGGGTTATTCTGATTTCTTTTGTTTCTGAATCTGCGATCAACATTAACTGCGAGTTCTCAGTCAGTCCTAAACTTTTTCTAATCGTCATTGGAATTACTATTCTTCCTCTATTATCTATAGTCAAAAACTTAACATCCTTCATTTTTTCAATTAATTCTTAAAATTTCTTTTAATAATTATTAAAGCTATTAAATATATAAATTAATACTTTAAAGGAGAAAAGAAATTTTAATATCGCTCTAGGATACAAATATAGAAAGACTTGAAATATTTAAAAATAAAATAGTTATGTTTTATGAGCCTTTAATTTCACAGTAAGGTCTCTTGCTCGCTTTGAATACCAGACCAATAAATCTCCAGCGTTTTCGGGCTTAAAATATTCGCCACCGCATAAAGTTGCCGCACGAGTCATTAATGCGTCATTAGGATTCCCCAACCCAACTATATAAATGACTACATTTAAATTCTCAGAGAATCTCTTCGCTGCTTCGAAAAACGCATTACCATCAGTAGGTTCACCATCAGTCAACAAAACAATCATAGTTGGCTGATCTGGGGACATTTTTTCAAATTCATTTAGAATTAATTGAGCTTGTTCCATAGCATGTCCCATATTGGTGGCTTGACCATATGAAGAGGCGATTCTATCAACGATCATCTTCGCAGCCTCCTCTAGAATTCCTTTTTTACCACTAGCGGAATCCATATAAAATCCCCCCCCAAAGGGTAGTACTTGGGCCTCGTCAGCAAATCGGATAACAGCAACTTTTTCTCCAAAGCCGCGACCAACTTTTTCACTTAGGAATAGAACTGCTGCGAATGCAGCCGAAATTCTTCTTGGGATGTTGATTCCATCCTTGAATTTTTTTAAGAATTCTTGAATTTCACGAGATTCCATTGCTGCTTTAATACCCTCAATAGCCGGCGCAATGTTAGTTACCAGCACATCACGTGCCATCATGGATCGACTTATATCAATTATCAAGATAGCATTAAAAGGTATCAAGCCCAATGGTGATAGGGTTAATGTTGTATTATTCGTAATTTGAGCTAATATATCACCGGTTAAGTCTGGAACGCAATCAATAATAGAACAAGCAATATTAACAGCGTTCCATCTTAATTTAATTCCCTTGAAAATGATATAATTTGAAAGCCAATTCTTTAAAGCTTCTACACTCTGTCTAGCATTGCTTATAATTTCCCACATATTCTCGCCAGAAATGGGTGAAACCCCTAAAGAAACGCTTTGTAAAGGAATGATTTGTCGTTGATTTTTTGAAATTTTTACTTCAAAGCTACCAATTCCAGACGCTTCTAAAATTTCACTATCTATCATAATTACATTATCAGGAATTGTCTCTACAACAACAGCTTTACCCGCTCCAATTGCTCCCGTAAGTTCATCTTCGAAAGCTAAAACATCATTATTCTGAATTGAAATTGTATGCTGCGTTCTTGGACTTACTTGACAAAAACCATTTAAATTTGGCTGCGATTGGACTTCTAATATTATTTCAGACGCCTTTTGAATTGGCGGCTCTGTAGAATATATAACGATTTGTTCAGCTTGAATATTCGTATCTTCTAATGTGTCTTTGCTCATTCTTATCTCAGTACCGCTAATTTGTGCTTGATCTATTCTCGCAGACCCCATAGATCTTGTTAGAGGGTCTTCCCATGCAATCAACATACCTTGTCCAAGGCCTAATTGTTGCAAAACGTTAAGACTTAGTTGTACTCGACCTCCTTCTATGTTATTGTCTAAAACAGGAGTTTGAATTATCCCTTTTTTCTGATTTTTTAACATATTAATATCAATCCTATTAGGATAAGGCTCTACTGGAGCCACTGAAGCGATGGTTTCTTGTGTTGGCATTGGTTGAAGTGTTGATGGTGGTGGCGGCATTGAAGAAGGAGGTGGTTTTATTTGAGGAGGAGGTTTAAACTGTGGTGTTGGAGTAAGCTGTGTGGGTGGAGGTGATTGTTTAGGTGGTGGTGGGTGAGTGGGGGGAGGGGCGTGTATAGGTTGTGATGGTTGCATAGGTGGAGGTGTTGGTGTGAGCTGAGATGATGGAGGTGGTTGAGGTACAGGTGTGAGTTGAGGTGCAACACCTGGTTCTGGTGGTTGAAGGGACGGTTGAGAAGTTAAAACGGATTTCGGTGCTAATGTAGGTTCGCCTTCTCGTGAAATAGGTGGAGCTGCTGTACTTGGTCTTATGATAACTTCAATACCCGTAAATTCTATTACATCAATGATATTTTTTGAAATCATCCCGGCAAAATCTAATGCAGAATTAGAAACTTCAACAAGAGCAATAGTACTTTTGCCACTCTCTGGATTAATAATTTCTACAGACGATCCTGTTGAAATGCCAAGTTTTTCAGCATTGGACGGACTAATAATTGCTTTATTTTCGGTTTCGTCTTTAATATCTACAAAAATCTTTATTTCTGGCATATTTTTTCAAATTGTTTTCTTTTTTAAGGAATTATTTAATCACATTAATTTTTTAAGAAATGACAGTAATTAAATTTTGATATTGTTTTCGTAGATTGAATATATTTTACTTATTCTTCAAATATTTTTAAAGGTATTTAAAAGTTCAAATGGTTTTAATTTTTTTATAAGCACTTAAAAAAGCTTTTCTAAATGCGAGGAATAAATGATTACAATTATTAGATTAAAGAGCGGGGTATCTTTTACCTATTTCACCTGCATAATACCTAAAGACAGTGACAACTTTTCCCAAATCTGCTATCTTTCTTGAAGCGCCCATAAGGAAGAATCGACCTGCAGCGCTAAGTATGATAAATGCGTCCTCACCTCTCAATACTACTTCTAACATATTGTGATATCCCATTGTATCAACAGCATCAGAACCGCTTTTCATAACAACTGCGCTTAAACTTGAAAATAAATCAGGTTCAATTTCATAGCTTGGAATACAACTAAAGGCCAATTGTAACCCTTCTCTAGTCACTAACGCGAGCGCTTCAAGCTCTGTGTGTTCAGTAATATTCCCTAAAAAATTCGATAAGCTTTTAGCCTCATCTGGTGTTAAACTAACCATTTTGACTTTTTTTCCAAATTTATGTTCTATTTTAAATAATATTATTATGACTTTTGAACTTAAAAATGTATAGTTCTTAAGGTAGGATATAGATTATAAATTAGAAAAGGATTATTTATTTAAACTCTCCAAGCTGCAATTTAATTTGATCCTTTAGAATTTTCTTTTTATCTTTGTATTCAGCCGCTCCCTGCACTTTTTCTGATGATGCACTTTTTAAAAACTCAATGGCGATAATCTTTCCATGCTCGGAAAGAACTCGTGGAGAGTACCCTTCAGCAAAAAATATGCCTTCAGGGATTGATCCTACTTCTTCAATCTTTTTCTCAACCTGTTTTTTACCTAAGAAAGTTGTAACTTTTTCGACAACTGAATACGCGTGATTACCAATTATTATTAATTCTCTTTCGTAGCCATCAGGAATTTTTATTTCTTCTAATTTCTGCATAATTTGATCAAAATCTATTGGCTTTTCCTCTGGGACATAGCTTTCCATTGATTCTTTACCTGTATATAGTGGTCCTATATTAGAAGTTGAAGGTTGACTGGTCTTGCTACCCGCGATATTCATACCTTCAGCGGGGCGAGGTGCATCAAATGTAGCTTTTTCCCTTAAAGGATGCCCTCCACCTCCACCCGCCGCTTTAGCTGCTTTTTCTTCTTTAATCTCTTTTGCTATACCTGCTTCTGTTTTCCCTCCAATGACTTTTAAAAACTCATCCGTTTCTTCTGCTTCGTCAAGGGGCACAACAGCATAATGCATTCCAACTTGTCCTCTAATTTCTTGACTCCTTTTTGCACCTATAAATTTTGAACGGACGGATGATTGTATCCCCTTCCACAGAAAAACTTTTCGAAGATCATCCGCTACAATGACGTAACATTCGTTGGTTTTTAGAATGTCTTTAACAGCCCCATCCGATGTTAGTTCAGTGGTTGTACCGTCTGGATTGATTAAAAAAACCTGTAGGCCCAATTTCCTCAACTCTTTGGCTAATTTATTTTTAATGTATTACAAATTACTTTTTTCATTTATATAATAATAGGTTATTTCTTTATAAAATTTTTAATTATAAGAATTGTATGTGCTTTCAGATATAATTATTTTTCTATTAAAATCATAAATCAACTTGGGGTAAAATTATTAACTTTTAAGTAAATCCGAGATTGCCGAGTTAATCTGATTAATCATATCCGTGGTTGTAAATCTAGATCCAACTTTGCTTTTACAATACTCTCCGATATGACCATTTAAAAACGCTGCTGAACAAGCAGATCTAAAGGTATCATTATTAGTCGTAAGAAAACATCCGCATAACCCAGCTAAAACGTCTCCAGTGCCCCCAATCGACATTTCAGGGCATCCAGTTCTATTAATTTTTAATTTTTTTCCATTGCTAATGTAATCATATGGTCCTTTTACTAATAAAGTGATGTCTAGCTTTTTTGCTAAATCAAAAATAATTTTTCCTCGCCCTTCAATATTATCATATGGAGGTAATTCGATTCCTGTCATTATTTTTAATTCACCATCGTGGGGAGTTAAAATAACTGGTTGACCTTTGAGCAAATTAAGATGGTTACTCACTAATTTTAACGCATCAGCATCTAAAACAAATGATTTTTTATCTTGTTTTATTTTTTCAAGTAATTTAACTAGAAGTTCTTCAGTTTCTTTCTCTTGTCCTATTCCTGGACCCATAATTATTGAATTAGACCAATCAATCAACCGCGAGATCTCGTCTAACGCATTTTTATTTAGAAAATCGCCTGGACTAGTTCTTACGATCATATTTGGGGAATAACTCCTGACTACATTCCCTATAACTTCTGGTGTATAGGTTATAACTAAGTCAACTCCAAAATTAATACCAGCTAAAGACGAGTATGCGGGGGCGCCTGAGTAATTTTTCGACCCTCCTACAACTAAAATTCTCCCAAACTGCCCTTTATGGGTATCAAATTTTCTAACTTTCAAAGTAGGAATTAGATCTCCTCTCCCTACAAATAGTCTTGCCTCTGGAGGGATCCCTATTGATTTAGTGATCATTTCATTAATATATTTACTATTAGTCTTCATACCTTTCTTAGTTCGATGGAAGGTTATCACTAAATCCGATTTTACTGCCTTATCTAAAACCTTACCACTGTCAGGATTTAATCCAGAAGGTAGGTCAATTGAAATGACTTTAATATTTTCTTCTTCCCTTAGAGTATTTATCAAATCTATAGCTGAAGAAATTGGCTCTCTAATGTTACCACTTATTCCAGTTCCTAACAAACCATCTACAATTAAATTATATCTTTTTTCCTCTTTAATAAGTGTATCAATTTCTTTTAATTCAGCCGAATCTATTATAATTTTGATTTGTATTGAATGATTAAGATGTTTTGAAATGATATTCCAATTTAAATTTGCCTCTTTAGTTCTTATATTTTCTGGTGCACCTAAAAGAATAACCAATACCTTTATGCCATATGATGATAAATGACGAGCGACCACAAATCCATCACCTCCATTATTTCCCGTACCGCAAAATAGGGCAACTTTAGAATTTTCTTCCAGATTATACCTATTGATGACTTCAATAGCAAAAGAATAACCTGCACACTCCATCAAATAACTTTTTGGTATTCCTAACCATTCTGAGTTATTATCCAAAATCGCCATTTCTTCAGACGATATCTTTTCAGAATTTAATCGTTCCATAACAATTAATTTTAAGATACTGAATTAAAAAACATTTGTTAATTATATCATCTTGAATTATGTATTAAAAAAATGGTGAATATGCATAACCAACTATAAAGAAGATATGGATGAGACAAAAGAGCGATTAAAAGCCTTTTGGGATCATGAACTCATCGATCGCCCATGTATTTCTTACCGCTATCCGATTTATGGAAAGAAATTACCTAAGGGAACTGATGTGATAGAATACTTTTTTCCATGGTTTATGGCAAAAAATTGGGACGATATTCAAAAATTTCTAAAAGATTTTGAGGATATATCAAAATGCTTCTATTTTGGAGGTGAATGCATCCCACGATTATGGCCTAATTATGGTCCAGGCATTATGGCTTCTGTACTCGGTGTAGAGCCTAAATTCAATCCAAATTCTAAAACAGTCTGGTTTCATAGAGAAACGAAAGTGGATGATATAATTCCATTATTAGAAAGTGTAAAATTAAACAGAAATAATCCTTGGTATGATCGGCTTCTAAGAATTACAGAATACGCAGCTAAGCACGCGAGGAAAGATTATTGTATTGCCGTAACCGATCTTGGCGGAGTTTTAGATATATTATCATCGTTCTTAGGACCTACAAAAATCATATTAACAATGAAGCGCCAACCTGAAATCATTGATACATGTCGGGTAATTATTCTTGAAAAGTTATTAAAAGTCTATGACGATCTTCAAATCATTATAGAACGCTACGGGGATGGCTGCAATGCTTGGCTAGATATTTGGTGCTCAAAACGCTGGTATCCTATTCAGTCTGATTTTACTGCCTTTCTTTCACCTGAATGGTTTAAAAGATTTGCTTTACCAGACATCATTGCTCAAGCTGAACATATGGATTATGCTATTTATCATTTAGATGGTCCTGACGCTTTAAAACATCTTGATACTCTATTAACTGTAGATTCAATAACAGGTATTCAATGGGTTCCAGGGGCAGGAAGAGATCTTGCATGTAGCGATGCTTGGATGCCAGTCTATAAAAAAATACAATCAAGGGGGAAGTTTGTGATAATTTATGTTTTTGAAAGTCCAAAATCACTCTCACACTTTTATAATGTGTTAGATCCAAAATTTCTATTCCCTATTAATAT
>JBHLQY010000039.1:0-20820 GCA_048883105.1 Candidatus Thorarchaeota archaeon
TTCCATTTAATTTTCTAATCCTCTTAAAACGATTTTACATATTTTAAATTTCTTCAAAAGAAATTATTAATTTTTAATATAAAAATATTTATTTTTATCGAAAAGAATTTATTCTTTTTTTATTTAAATATTAACTTAAGATAGTTTGCTATACTAAAATGTCCACTTCTAATTTATTATAATTTTAGAAATTGATTTTAAATTAAAATTAAATAAAAAGAGTAACATTTTTCACTTATAATATAGATTTTAAAAAAAAATATTTGATAGTACGATGACAACGGAGATGAGCACTGTAAACGCCGAGGAGGTTATATTATATATAGATTTGACAACAGATTATATTGGTAAAAAAGATCTAATCAAAGAAATTAATGCATTTATCGAAAATAAAAATAAATTAGGTATAGACTCCTCATATGGTATAGTCATATTTCAAGAAGAAGATAATCCAATAACTCTATATGATAGCAAAGATGTTAATTCTATCATTAAAATAATTGAAGAAAAATGGGAAACACGACCAAAAAGTCAAAGCTATATAGAAAATGGGCTTTTTGAAATACTATCATATGTTTTTAGGAAAAGTAGAGAAGTTAAGAAAATTTATCAAGTAATAATTCTTTCCGATACCCCATCAAAACGCTCAGATGAGTATCAGCAAGCCGTATACGATTTAATTACCAAATCGAAAAAATTTTTAACTTTTATTGATATTATTCGAGTTGGAGAGGCCGAATATTACGAGGACGATGTAAAAATAGAAGTTATTACTAGCGAAACTCTCGGAGGTACGTTTCATTGTAATAGCAATCAGTTCAGCGACGTTCTTGGCTGTTTAGTTAAGAGTAAACAAGAATTTAATATAATAAAACCAGAGAAGGAACAGGTCTTAGAAGAAGATAAATCTTTTTACGAGAAATTGGCAGTTGATTTAATATCTCTCGACCCGGAAGATAAAACAATTTGCTCAATTTGTCAATTTGAATTATGTCCCATTTGCAAAGCATATTCAGACGAAATCCATAAATGTTATAATTGTAATGCAAAATTTCACAATTGTTGCATAGCACATTATTCAATTTCTAATAATATTGGCTTTAAACATATTTTTCGTTGTCCTCAATGTCAGAACTTATTAAAATTAGACGAGGATTACGTTGATTTAGTCTATGAAGAAGAATTAGAAGAAAAAGAAATAGCGATTGTAAAAATTCCCGAAAAAGAAATTATAGAGGAAAAAATTGAAGCGGAAGAGGAAATAAGTGCAGAAATTATAGAAGAGAAAATTGAAGCAGAACAGGAGATAAGCACGGAAATTATAGAGGAAAAAGTTGAAGGAGGAAAATATATAGAACCCCCTCCATTAGAACATAAACAACCTATTGAGGAAAAACATGAACTAGAACTGCCATTAGAAAAGAAAGTGATGCAAACTATAAATGAATTAAAGATTGATCTTCAAGAACTCCCACCTCCGCCTCCAATAAAAAAAATAAAGGTTGGAGGTTTTTTTGGGAGAGAAATAGAAGTCGGAGCTAAGCTAAAAGAAAAGGCAAAACAACCAATTAAAGTTTTGGAACCTCAATATATAGAGGAAAAAAAATCTATTACTGAATTAAAACCTCCAAAAAAAAGGGCTTCATTTAAATTTTGTAAAATATGTGGATCTTCTGCGAAAAATACAGTTATATGCCCAAACTGTGGAGCCAACATTGATTAATCATTAAATAAAAACCTTCCTACTTACAATTTAAAAAATTTATCAATGTTAATAAACTAAAGTTAATTCTTAATAAATGATGGAAAAAGAGAATAATAAAGACCAAACTAGGGACCATCATAAAGATATGAGAGTAAGCGAAGCAAATTTAACTAAAAATCAAGTTATTTTATATACAATAATAATTGCCGCTGCATTAACAATTTTTATTCTTTCTATGGTGGGTATTAATCTTTTTATATTGTTAATTATTATTGGTGCCGTTTTAATTTATGTATATTTAGATAAAGATATTCAAAACGGTGAATTTAAAGATACTACAAATGAAATTAATTCTGAATAAGAAAATTTCATAGACATAAAATTCCTATCGCTTTCGACTTACATGAATTCAAAAAATAAAAATTGAATTTAAGATAGAAATTGCCCTACCTAGAAATTAATTTAAAAAAAATCCATCATAATGCGAAGACTTTAAAAAAAGCATTAAGCTCAAAAAGTATCTCAATTATGGGCATAACAAAAGTTATATTAGGAAATCCTACAATTGCTAAAAAGATAGTACAAGCTGGAATAAGTTATTTGGGAGATTCTAGAATTGAAAATATTATTCAAATGCGAGAAGAAAGTGTGAATGCTCACTTTGTATTAATAAGAAATCCCTCTCTGAAAGAAATCCCCTCTGTTATTAAAAATTCGGATATAAGTTTAAATACCGAATTATTTATAATTAAGAAACTTTCTAAAGAATCTATAAGGCAAAATAAAAAGCATGGAATAATCCTTATGGTTGAAATGGGGGATTTAAGGGAAGGAATAATGCCAAAAAATTTGGAAAATATTGTAGACCACGTTCTTAAATTAAAGGGTGTTGAATTAAGAGGCATAGGGACAAATCTTAAATGTTTTGCAGGAGTGATTCCTGATGAGAAAAATATGAAAGCTTTCTCAGAAATAGCTGAAAGAATTCAAAATAAGAAAGGAATTAATTTCGAATTTGTTTCAGGTGGCAATTCCGCAAATTACGATTGGCTAATGTCCACCGATAATATAGGATTAATTAATAATTTAAGATTAGGCACAGCCATTTTATTAGGAGTAGGTGGGATTTATGAAACTCCCATCCCAGAACTTTATACTGATGCTTTTACCTTTGTTGCGGAGATTGTTGAATTAAAAAGGAAACCATTATTTCCTAAGGGAACTATTACAACTAATGCTTTTGGAGAACCATCGATTTTTAAAAGCAAAAAAATATCCCCCAACGAGAATAGATTAAGGACTCAAGCACTTTTAAATGCTGGCAGACAAGATATTCTTGAAACGAAACTAATACCTAAGGAAGATATTGAAATAATGAGCGCAACAAGTGATTATATTATCGTAGATCTAAAAGATAATGAAAATTATAAAGTTGGGGATGAATTAAGATTCGATATAAAATATGAAGCTTTACTCCGTGCTATGACAAGTCCATTTATTTCGAAAGTTTTTGTCTGAAAAACCAACTATTAAAGTTATAATAAATTCTTTTAATTAATGGTTGATTTAGCTAAAGACACTAAAGTCAGTCCGACGGTTTCTAAAATTAGTATGCTTTTATCTGCGATATTTATGGGAAACGTTGGATTATTTGTTACATTTTTAGGTCATTATTCAGTTTTTACAATTGTAATATTAAGAGGGATATTTGGAACCATTTTTCTAACATTATTTATGGTAAAATCTCGTTCATTCTCTAAGGAGTTTTTGAAAGAATCTTTTAAATTACATTGGAAGCCCTTAATAATTAGTGGGTTATTCTATCCTTTTATTGTGTATTTTTATTTTTTTGGTATTACTATATATGGCTATGCAATTGCTGCTTTTTTGCTTTATACAAGTGGAATTTTTATCCTTATTTTTATAATCTTATCAAAAATGGAAAAAGTGTCAAAAATAACTATTATAAGTTTCATCTTAGCTATCATAGGTGTAGGGATAATTATGGAAGTTTGGAGAACAGAAGCCTTTTCTTTGGGATTGTTAATAGGGCTACTTTCTGGATTTACATTAGCTATTTTTGTTTTTTGTAAAAAGATCATTTACAATAAAAGGAACAATAATGTAGAAAATTTGAATGCAAAAGGAGATTTTGATATTTTTCTCGCGTGGTGGCATACACTTTTTTTAATCTTCATATTTTTACCAATAGGACTTATGGATCTTCCTAAATTAAATTTAATTGACTTAATTCTTGCTTTATTATTAGGTTTAATTCCAACAGCATTAGCATTTGTTTTACATAATGTTGGAACTAAAAATGATCGGGGCGGTAATATCTTAATATTGGCCTTTTTTGAACCGGTTGTGGCAACTATAAACACAATTATTTTTCTTAAAATTTTTTCAATTTATACGATTATAGGAGGAGCCTTAATTTTAATAGCAAATATAATTGTATTAAAATATTCAAGTGAAAGTTATCTCGAACGATGAAGGATAATTTTTAATTGATTTCTATAATTTATTTTAGTAAACTAAACTCGGAAGTGCAAATTAATGCCTTATATGGAACTCTCGTTCGAACAAATTGCTTTTGATCCAGAGGTACAAACTTATTGTAATAATCCTAAATTTCAGTGTCCATATTTTGGGCATTCCTGGACTTGCCCTCCTGAAGCGCCGTATCTAGAAAATGCCATCTCTCAATTTAAAAAATTTTACCTATTGTATCATCAATTTGATGTAGAAGCATATGTGAATAAAATTAAAGTAAAACACCCTAGAAGAAGTGAAATTAGAATAAGATCTTCTATTTATAGAAAAAATTATGTTCGAAATTATCTAGAAAAAGAAATCTACCAGTTTTTAGACAAATTTCAAAGCAATTTCAGAGATAAATTTGTTTTATGGGATGGCCATTGTAGAATTTGTAAAAAAATATGTACTTACGATAGTGGAGATCCTTGTCGTTATCCTAATAAAAAAAGGTATTCAATGGAAGCTGTAGGGATTAATGTAGATAAAACTGTTAGGAATTTAAACATTAATATAGAATGGCCTCCCCTTAACCATATTTATCGCTTTGGCTTAGTATGCTTTAAATAGAATTCTATTTTATTAATAAAATTTAAAGAATAATAAAAAAAGAGAATTTAAATTTTCCAAATACCTAAAATTATACCAATTATCAAAAAAGATTTTCATCTAATACAATAGTATCGTTTCTATCCGGACCTATTGAGACTATAGCGATTTCTGTTTTTAATTCATTTTGAATTGCTTGAATATATATTTTCATAGTTTCTGGTAATGCGTTATAACCTTGTTTTGCTATTTCAGACCATTCTTCTGATTTTTTTAGTTCCCAACCATCGAATTCTTTATAAATTGGTCTACATTTTTCAATAATCTCAGAATGTATTGGCCAGCTTTCAAGAATTTTACCATCTAATTCATATGCTGTACAGATTTTTAAAGGAGTAATCCCTTGAAGGGCATCTAAAAGAGTAATGATTATTTTTTCCACTCCATTAATCATTATCCCATATTTGATATTAAAAAGATCTATCCATCCAACTCTTCTTGGTCTACCGGTAACTGTACCATATTCCTGACCTTGTTCTCGTATTTTTTTTGCTATTTCATTTGTTAATTCAGTTGGAAATAAGCCCTCACCAACTCTTGATGTATAAGCTTTGACAACTCCTACAATTTTATTGATTTTTCGAGGGGGTACACCAGATCCAGCACAGATACCTAGAGCATTAGCATTCGATGATGTTCCATATGGATACATTCCATGATCTATTCCTAATAAATTGCCTTGAGCACCTTCAAAAACAACTTTTTTACCTGAATCGATGGCTTTATTCAAATAATATGCTGTGTCAATTACGTAGGGTTTCAGTCTTTCGCCATAAGATTTATATTCTTCATATATTGAGTTAAAATCAGTGTCCCAATCAGAGTCGTAAATATTAATTAAATCTTTTTTAATCTTAAACAATTTTTCTAATTTATTTTTTAATAATTGTGGATTAATTAAATCAAAAGTTCTTATTCCCCAACGAGCAGCTTTATCAGAATAGGTTGGACCGATGCCTCTTTTGGTAGTTCCTGCACTGTACTTTCCTTTCGATTTCTCTTCTAGACCGTCTAAAACCTTATGAAAAGGAAAAATGATATGAGAAGTTGAGCTCAACTTTAGATCAATTTTTTTTCCCAATTTTTTTAAGTCATCAATTTCATCAAGTAAAACCTTGGGATCAACTACACAACCATTTCCGATAATTACTTCTTTCTCTAAAGGAGCTCCCGATGGTATTAATTTGAATTTAAATTTAATTCCATTGCTAACAACTGTATGACCTGCATTATTTCCACCATTAAATCTTACAACAATATCCGCTTTTTGAGCCAAGTAATCGACAAATTTACCTTTGCCTTCATCACCCCAACTTAATCCAATAATTGCGATATTGTTATTTTTTTTCTCAGTCATATCCACTATGTTTTATTCAATAAGGTTTAAAAAATTTTTTATGTTAAGTATGGAATGATTTTTATAGGTAAATTTACATTATGGCTTTAGATTTAGGTTAATTAAAATTTTATTTTCCAGGTAATAATGCCGAAGAAAGCAGCGATACTATTTGATTTAGCACATGCGGAGATGCTTAATATTGAGGATAATGATTTTTCTGAATTCTCTGAATTACTTAAATCTTTAGACTTGAAAGTTAAAAAAAATGATAATAAAAACCTAACAAGCAACGAACTACAAAACACGAATATATTAGTAATAGGAAATCCAATTGATGATTTTTTTTCTAATATAGAAATTAGAACAATTGTCAATTTTGTGAGAGAAGGCGGACGATTATTACTTATAAGTGAATATGGTGGAGATTATCTTCAAAAAACAAACCTCAATGACATTTCTGGAAAAAATTTCGGTATTTATTTTCAAAAAAATATAGTAAAAGAATATAATGGAATTAATCAGAATTGCTCCAGTATTTTATCTATTCGAAATTTTAATACACACAAGATAACGAATCAAATAAGAGAATTAATAGTTGGAGGCACTTGTTCTTTATTATTAAATAAAAGCTCAGAGCCACTGTTATACTCAAATGATTCGTGGTCTGAGATTTATAGCGGAAATCAGGAGCAGTGGTCAAAAGAAAATGGAGAAAAGAAACAAATTATCTCTGCATATGTAGAATATAGTCGAGGTAAGGTCGTAGCGATTGGAGATATTGACATCTTTTCAAATGATCACAATATAGGGCTAAATTGTTTGGATAATCGAAATTTTGTTATAAATTTAATATCGTGGCTTTTAGAGCCTGTAAAAGAGTCTGATGTTACATTATGGGCGTTAAATCAATTAGGAGCGCTTCAGACCGAAATAAAACAAATTAATAAAAAAATTAATAATATTATTGAAACAATGACTATATTGGAACATCGAATTAGTACAATAGAAAAAATAGAAGATGTCGAATATAAAAAAGGTTTTACAAAAAGTAGCGAAAAAACAAAAATAGAAAAAGAACAATATTGATTTAATAGTTTAAACAAGATAAATAATTCAAAATTAGCTCTTTTTTTTCCTTCTTTTTTGATTATAACAACTTTAAAGTATTTGAAACTTAAATTGTATTAGAGTTATTTTTAATAATTAATAAATGTTAATTTTAGTAAACTAATTAGTTTGAGAGAGAATTAAAAATTGCCATTAAAAACTCCAGAAGAATATTTAGAAAGTATTAAGCGAGATATAAATTTATATATGTTTGGTGAAAGAGTAAAAGATTTTTGGAATCACCCCATAATACAACCCTCAATCAAAACTGTTATGAAAATTTACGAATTAGCTCAAATTGAGGACCATAAAGAATTGATGACAACTAAATCACATATGACTGGTGAAATTATAAATAGATTTACTCACATTCATCAATCTGTTGATGATTTAGTTAAAAAAGTAAAAATGCAGAGATTTGTAGGCCAAAACACCTCATGTTGCTTTCAACGATGTGTTGGATTTGACACAGCAAATGCGCTATATAGTGTTACTTACGAAATTGATAAGAAATATGGTACTAAATATCACGATCGATTTAAAAAGTATTGGGTTGAGGTTCAATCGCAAGATTTAATGGTAGATGGGGCTATGACTGATACTAAAGGGGACCGTAGTAAAAGACCTTCGCAACAAAAAGATCCAGATCAGTATTTACATATGGTAGAAGAGAACGATGATGGTATTGTTGTGCGTGGAGCCAAAATTCATCAAACAGGATATTTAAATTCTCATAGAGCAATAATTATGCCCACACTTTCAATGCGATCTGGTGAAGAGATGTATGCGGTAAGTTTTGGTGTTGATACTAATGAGAAAGGGATAACACTAATATATGGACGCCAAACATGCGATACTCGTAAAATGGAGGATGGTAAATTGGATGTAGGCAATTACAAATATGGAGGTCAAGAGGTTTTTGTTATTTTTGATGATGTTTTTATTCCTAATGAAAATATTTTCATGAAAGGTGAAATTGAATTTTCTGGTGAATTAGTTAATAGGTTTGCTGGATTCCATCGACAATCATATGGAGGCTGTAAAGTTGGTGTCGGTGATGTAATTATTGGTGCATCAGCTTTAATTGCAGAATATAATGGAGTGGATAAAGCATCACATATAAGAGACAAACTTGTCGAAATGATTCATTTAAATGAAACACTTTATTGCTGTGGAATTGCCTGTAGCTCTTTAGGTTTTAAAAGAGAAGCTGGAAATTACGAGATGGATATGTTGTTAGCAAATATCTGCAAACAAAATGTTACCCGACTTCCATATGAAATTAGTAGATTAACAGAAGATCTAGCAGGGGGGATAATATGTACTTTACCTTCTGAAGAAGATTTTAAATCTGATGATATCGGGCCATTATTAAAGAAATATCTTTCTACGTGCAATGGAGTTTCGGTTGAAGATAGATATAAAGTTTTGAGATTCATTGAAAACATTACTATGGGATTAGCATCTTTAAGTTATAAAACAGAGTCGATGCACGGAGCGGGGTCGCCTCAAACACAGCGAATTATGATTAGTAGGCAAGCAAATTTAGATGACAAAAAAAAGCTAGTAAAAAAAATTTTGGATATTAAATAAAAGATTATCTCTGTTCTTTTTTATTTTTCAATAATTACTTCTATTAAATTGTAGTGTCTATTTCCTAAACCAATTTCTTTAGCAGCCTTTAATTGTAATTCCCATCTTTTGGATATATTCCCCTCTAGATTTAAATCAACCTCTTTAGTTTCTGGATTAAATCGAGGCAAATAAGAAAACCAATCATATTCCCCTTCTCTGGGGATGTTTTTCACTTCTCTAAGGATTGAATAAGGATTTACAGAAGAGAGATGTACTAAATCAATACAAGCTTGATCTAAAGCAACTGGATCTAAAGAAGAGAGCACTCCAATATCATTTACAAAAGGAACATCAGTTCCGCCACAACAATCACATTGATAAGTTATATCAATCGCGTAATTTATGTAATAAATTTTGTCTTCTCCAAAATAATCAACTACTCCTTTAGCATTATCAACAATCTGCAGTATGAATTCCTCTGGAGTAGCAATACCAATATCAATAACATCATTTTCACATACAGATTTACACATATAACAATATCTACACTTATTTTTATCATAGTTTAATTCTTTGTCATTGTTTTTAGTCAAGGCTTTTGAAGGGCAAATTTTTAAACATTTTTTACAATCAGGCACGCACGCATCAAAATTAATTTCAAATTTTTTACTATTGTGAGCTTGAACTTTACCTCCTTTTGAAACACACCCAATTCCCAAATTTTTTATAGAGCCTCCAAATCCCGCACCGTAATGACCTTTAAAATGTGTGGCCATAATCATATAATCAAATTCTCTAAGCCTTCCAGCAACCAAAACATCGTTAAACCTTTTTCCTTTAATTTTTTGAATTTCGTAATCAATACCATCAGGTCCATCTAACATAATAATATGGGCGTCCATAGTTTCATCGGTATAACCATGTTTTAGAGCAACTTCTAAATATTCTTGTTCGTTTGCTCTCCCTCCATATTCCCCCCTTGCGCCTGGTATGCCCCATCCGCACGATTCAGCAACAAAGGGCATCCCTCCTAACTCTTTAATGTAATCGCATAAAAATCTAATATAACTGGGTCTCAGATATCTTGTATTTTCTAAAGCACCGAAATGAGTTTTAATAACAACTTTTTCGTTGTTTTTCACTCTTTCTTCAATTCCTAAATTTTTTAGTGCTAGAGGACCTTTAACCTTTGACATGCTTTCTTTATGGTTGTGTGTTCTTGCCGAAAAAAAATAAACATCTGACTTCAATTATAAGCACTTCGAAAAAAATAATTAGTTTTCATTTAGATTTTTTTAATTTTTAAGGTAAGAAAATTGATCCAATAAATATTTTAGCATTAAAAAATTCTAATACTATAGTTAATAAGATAACAAAAATAGAGAATTAGAAAATTGCCACGATGCCCAGAGTGTGCTGGCGTAATGAAATTTCAACCGTCAATTAAGAAATTAGTCTGTAAATCCTGCGGATTATCACTATCGAGAGCTGAATTAGATGACTATTGGAAAAAGATTAGAACCCAAAATACTTCTGATGAAGATGATTTCCAGCGACAGAAAAGCCGTCGCAAAGAATGGTTGGAATGGTACAGTAAATCTAAATCGGAGAAAGAGAAATATTAAAGTCATATAATCCCTTTCGGGGAAAAATTGTATTAGTTAGTTAATTATCTTCATTCTAACATCCTTTTTCCTAAAAATAAAATCTTATAACTAGCTTCCAAACTTTTTTTCAAATATGTCGTCTAATAACTCAATAAGTTTCGAAGCTGGTATATCTAATAAAGTAATTTGTAAATGTCTACCACGTTGGGCTTCTTCAATTCTAACCGTTTTTGACGCAATTATTTTAAGCTGATTTAATTGACGAACATATTTTCTAAAACTCATTTTCACATGAGATTCAATTGAATAATTTTCACAAGCAACCAAATATTCTTCATAGGCATCATCTACTAATGTAAATGGCTCATCTCTATTTATCAAACATTTTATAATTCCATATAAAGCAAGGAGTTCTTGTTCGTTTAATTGGTCAACAATATCTCCTCTAAAAGTTGGATAAACTTCATTCGAAGCAGCTCTAACTATATCCGGAGTTATCGAATTTAATCCTTCTTTATCAACATGCAGTCCACATTTTCGCAATATTTCTATACCATGCCTCATATTTTTATTTTCAACGACAATTTGAGCAATCATAGTCAATAAATCATCTTCAATGACATTTTCTTTAAATGCAAGCTCACTTCTATATTGTAAAATTTGCATAGAATCCTCAAAATCATAAGGTTCAAGTTTTATTTTTTCGTTTAATCGGCTCAAAATTCTTTCAGTTTCAATTCTCATCCAATCTTTTATTCTTGAAACTAATAATATTGAAAGTCTTGCGTTTTGATGACCAAAAGTTTCGGCAATATCAAGAAAAGCTAAAATATCTTCCGATTTTAGAAGATGAACCTCATCTATTATTAAAAACATGTATCCATCATTTCTAACAAGTTGCGTTAAAATTAATTTCAATGCTTCATCATCTGAAAATCCCCTTCCAGAACCATGTGTATATTTTGCCAATAATTCTCTTATAATTTTACTTTTAGATCTAAAATTAATACAATTATAGTATTCTATGAAAAGGTTGATATCATTCTCAATTGCGATTGTTCTGAAATTTTTTCCGAAATACCTCGCTGTAACTGTTTTACCAACTCCTCCCTTTCCTAGTAATAAACAATTTATACTAGGAGGTTCAGGTTCATCTAAAATCCTCCTAAAATTGTAAATTAAAGTATTAACAGTTTTATCACGGCAGTATAACTTTTCTGGTACATAACTTAAGTCGAGAGAACTCGCTTGTTTAAAAACAGATTTTTTTGTGAATTGTGCTCGAAATTCATCCTCATCCATGATAAATCGTAGGATTTTTTTATAATTATCTCGTATAATTAAATATATTACGTTTAAAGTTTAAATTTTCTCATACTTTTGAGTTAATAAATACAGAAGAAATTGGAATAAATGGATATAGACTAATCTACTACTATATAATTATACCTTATATTTATTCATTTAAATCCTCGATTTTATTTAGAGGATGCATCGTATTATATGATTGTTTTATTTTAGATATATCATTTTTGGCATAAATTCGGGTTGTATTAGGACTTGAATGTCCTAATATATCTTGTAATTCGCTTATATCCATTCCTGAGCGTCTAAGATGAGTAGCTCCAGTATGCCTAAACACGTGAGGAGTAATTATCTTTGAATCTGGAAATTCACACCTGATTTTTATGTTTTTTATATCTTCCTGTACAATTCGCGGATTTAATTTATGCAGTCTGGTATTTACTAGTAAAAAATCATCAGAAGTATATATGAATCTATTTTGCAAGTACTCATCAATAAGTTCTAAAGTTTTATCATCAACAGGAACAATTCTTTCTTTATTCCCCTTTCCTCTAAGTCGAATATAGCCTTGCTTAAAATTAATATCTTTAATTTTAATATTGCAAAGTTCACTTACTCGGGCCATAGTAGAATACAGCAATCGTACAATCAAATACTGACGTTGACTTTTATCGGAGTTTAATTGCGTGTCATCTTTTAAAATAGTGAAAATTCTTTTTATATCTAAAATATCAAGAAATTTAGGGAGGTTTTCTTCGGTTTTAATTTTTGGACTTTTGATTCTATCCATAGGATTCTTTGTTGCAAACTCATTTACGATTAAAAATTTAAAAAAGGATCTTAAAGAAGCTATTTTCCTGGCAATCGATTTCTTAGTATAATTTTTTTCCTTGAGAGTCTTTAAAAATAACCTAATTTTTTGACCTAAGAATGAAGAATTAACGCTAATATCCCCTACAGTATTAATAAATTTTTGAAGATCGTATTTATAAGCTTGAATTGTAGAAGAAGCGCACCCTTCTTCAATTTCCTTAGCAAATAAAAATTCTTCGATGAAATTTGAAATTTTATTATCTCCCATATTAATTGAATAAATATGGATTGAATCTCATATATGAGAGTGATATGTAAATATATAAATCATGAAGATAAGAAGATTTCTCCTTAAATTTATTCTCTTTTTAATTGCCGAACATATTTATTAGCATTTATTCCGGCTCGGGCTCCCTCTGCTGTTGCGAATACCACTTGGTATAAACCGCCAGTAACATCTCCTGCAGCAAAAACTCCCTTTACATTCGTTTGTTGTTCCATATCAACTTTGATATTACCTCTTTCATCTAATTCAATGCCCGCCTTCTTAAAAATTGAATTTGAAGGTAAATGAGACAAAATAAAAAGGCAATCCAATTCAAATGTTTTAATTTCGTTTGGTTTATTTGGATCCGTAGAGCTACAAATAATTTTTTGAATAATACCTTGATTATTTCCAACGACTTCTATAATTTGATATTTATCAAATACTTGAATATTATTATCTTTGACCTCTTTAATTTTTTCAGGCAAATCTTCAATTCCAACTTCTGCTATAATATTCACAATACAACCCATTTGCTGTAAAATTAATGCCTCTTCAAATGCTTCTTCGTCATTTCCATAGATAAATACCACTCTATCTTTATATAAAGGACCATCGCATAATGCACAATATGATACACCAAAACCACTGAGAGCTTCTTCCCCTTTTATCATTTCTTTTCTTAGCCCCCTTCCAGTGGCGATAATTACAGCATCAGCAGTAATATTAGCTGTTCTAGTAGAAATCATATTGGAACCCATCCCTATGATAAGTGATATCACATCTCCTTTAATCATTCTAACGCTTTCATGGCTTTGTGCGTGTTCTCTAAAATTTTTCAAAAGCTCTGGACCTGGCATTGATCCATAACCAGGATAATTCAAGATTTCATTAGTTTGCTCTAAAGCTGATTCTTGTTTTCCATCAAGAATAATTATATCTCGTTGCGCTCTTCCGCAATAAATCGCAGAACTACACCCTGCGGGACCAGATCCTATTATTAATATTTCACAACTATATTGATCTAATTGTTCCATTAAGATTGACCTTTTATTGGAAACCTGCTTTAATATTACTATATTAAATAATATTGAAATAATACGATTTTTAATAAATCGAATAGTGTGTTATAGGAATATTTAATATGATGGTATATATGGTTTTCGATTTATAGAAGGATGTAAGATATCTTGCGATTTATCGAAACAGAAGATATCCTAATATTACATTTTGCTAATTGTCGAAAATGATCTTACATCATTCGATTTATAGAAAGATATATTATCTCTGTATTATATTTTGAGTAATTTTTTGTGTGTTATCCAGATATATACTTTTTTACATGAAACAAAGATTTCACGATTTCTCCTATACATCTGCATAATACTATAATTTATTATATTCGCTTAAAAAGTCAGCAGCCCCATCTAAATTTTAAAAAATTAAAAGAAAATTTTTTTCCATATAATTGATTATGAAATTTATCTACTAAAAAATAGTTTAATATTACCTTGCGCAAAATAATACAGAAATTGAAAAAATCTGAATTGTATAAGGGAGGTGGTAAGTGGGATCTTCTTATTGCACTTAGACTTTATATTATTGTTTTCCTAATTATCTATCCTCTAATTTATATCGTAATTCTTCTTGGATATCTTTCTCCCATTGGTATTTTAATATTAGGAATTTCTATTTGGCTTATTTTAAAATATGTGCTTTTCGAATCAAGAAAACGATCCATTCGATTTATTAAAACATTATATATTATCGTAGGTATAATTTATATTAATTTCGTGTTAAGTCTAATAATTAATATTATTCATACCAATTTAGCTAATATTTTATTATCTTTGTGTATCTGTTTAGGTTCTGCTATATTTTTTTTAGTTATCGTTTTACGTAAACCATTTAGAATAATAAATTCAAGTTTAACCTTAAAAAAACTAGAGTGGTCAAAAAGAATAAAGAAAAGTAATTTTTGGCGTAAGATTTTTAGTCATTCATTAATTTTTTGGTTATTAATTTCAATTAACCTATTATTTCTTCCTTATCCAGTTTACATTCAGCAATATACAACTTCAAATTATATAATACGACAGAATACATCACCTATAACCGAATTTGGAATCTGGACTTATGGGCAATCGTTAGACGATGAAAAAAAAGGGGACCCTGAATATGTGGACAATAAAACATTAAAATTACTTGGAGACGCGGGAATATATTTTATATACGGGATAAATAAGCCAAACTTCGATAGTAAATTTTTAAGTAGGATTCGCAGATGTAAACAATTTGGTATTGAAGTTCACTTATCAATAGGTCCTAAGGATTGGAGCTATGCTAACATCTGGTCATTCAAAGACCTCAAGGACGAAATTGAGGAAATCCTTACTTCATGCAAAGCGTATAATTTATTAGGAGATCCGATAACAACTATAGTATATGATATGGAAACATTAGTAGATACACCATTCCCTCTATATGGTTTCAATCTTGATTATATTGATAAATTGAAGGAATATTATAAAATTCAAAAGAAGTTTATTAAATTCAATGATTTTATAAAAATAGAATATGACCTTGATATCCGAATTACCACTGATATCTTTCAAGGAGTCGATTTTAATGATGGAGACGATGACCTTAAAATTTTATGGGGATTAATTGATGATGCAAATGCAGATATGAGCTACATGGTGTACCGACGTAACACCTTCGGGCAAAATCAAATTCTCGATCATTTCAGATTTTTAAAAGATGGCGATACAATAATTTTAAATGCTTGGAAACATCAAGGATACCTTTGCTGGGGAGATATTCACTGCGCAATTAGGGATTGTAGACTTGTGTTGGGTTATCCTAAAAAAACTTTTAGATTAGAAATCTGGGAATTATATCATTTTCTTGGAACATACGGAGATGAAGGTTTAGAAAATTTAGTTGAAGCTATATGTGAAGTTGATAGTTCGGAATGGCCTTCGATTATTGTAAGTAATAATTTTCCGTTCTCATTCTATTGGGATATCGTATTTATCGGGATAATTATGATAGATTTATATAGTTCTCTTTTTAGGATTTTGTACAGCGCCTATTGATTTTTTCTATACTTCTTCAAATTTTTTTAAATTTAATAATATTAAATAATTCGAGAATTCAAGATTATCTATTAATAATAATGATTTGCAATAAAAATCAATAAGGTTTTAAAGAAATCGGTTAATAGTTAAATTACAATTATTCACTAAAAAAATATTTAAACAAAAAAGTAGTAAAGAATTTGATGTAAAAATGATTGTACCAATTTATATTTATATCGCTTTAGTTGCTGGGGTTCTCAGTATCTTAATGGCAATCCTTTTCGCAATAAAAGTAATGAAAGCTGATCCAGGCAATGAAAGAATGCAAGAAGTCTCAGGATATATTGAATCTGGTGCCAGTACATTTATAAAAGTCCAATACAAAATATTGGGCATTTTTGTAATAACACTGGCTGTAGCTTTATTCTTTCTTCCATCTCCGCTTGAAAATAGTTCTCGATCTTTAGCTTTCTTTAATTGGGAACAAAGTGTATGCTATGTTATCGGAGCCATTGCCTCTATGCTTTCAGGATATCTTGGTATGAAAGTTGGTGTAAAAGCCAATACCAGAGCTGCACAAGGTTGTACAGTTGGAACTAAGGAGGGATTTAATGTAGCTTTTTTTGGTGGGGCAGTTATGGGACTTGCTGTAGTAGGGGCAGCATTAATTGGCGTCTCTATTATTTATATGATTTTTCTATCTCCACTGATCGTTTTAGGATTTAGTTTTGGTGCAAGTAGTGTTGCATTGTTTATGAAATGCGGTGGTGGAATTTACACTAAAACTGCTGATGTAGGCGCTGATCTGGTAGGGAAGGCTGAATATAAGCTTCCTGAAGATGATCCTCGTAATCCTGCAACAATTGCAGATAACGTAGGAGATAATGTTGGCGATATAGCTGGAATGGGCAGCGATTTATTTGACTCTTATGTAGCATCTATCGTAGCAGCAATGGTTTTATCTACAGCATTGGTCGTTGGAGCGGCAATGCCTCTTTTTGTTATATTACCACTCGTAATATGTGGTGTTGGATTAATTGCTTCTTTACTTGGAATATATATTATTAAATGGTTTGGTTCTGAGGAACCAGGCAAGGCTCTAAATACGGGAACTTATTTAGCAACCTTACTTTTTGCGGGTTTAGCTTTCCTTATTATATATGTAATGGCTATGGATAATCCTGCATATGCTGGAAAATTATGGCGAAATTATTTCGCAACTATAATTGGTCTTTTGAGTGGTATTGTAATAGGCTTCACAAGCGATTATTACACTAGAGATGATAAAAAACCAACAAGAAAAATTGCTGAAGCTGCTCAAGAAGGAGATGCGGTTGTAATACTTTCTGGATTTTCATATGGTCTAATAAGTGTCATTCCCGCAGCTATAGGGATTGTAATTGCTATGGCTATTGCCTACATGCTCGATGGAGTTTTGGGTGTGGGAATGGCAGCAGTCGGAATGTTAGCTATTGTAGGAACTATTGTTGCAAATGATGCCTATGGACCTATTTGTGATAATGCGCGTGGAATCGCAGAACAGGGAGAACTAGGGGATGAAGTCATTAGAGTTGCTGACAGAATGGATTCTGCTGGAAATACAGCCAAAGCTATCACCAAGGGATTTGCAATAGGGGCTGCTAACCTAACCGTAATGGCACTAATGTTTTCTTACGCTGAGGAAGCAGGAATTTCAATAATTGATTTACTTAATATTAACGTATTAATCGGTGCTTTCATCGGTGTTGTTGTACCGGCATTGTTCTCTGCTTTATTAATTCTTGCAGTACAAAGAAATGCTGGAAAAATGGTTCGAGAAATTCGAAGACAATTTGAAGAAAATCCAAAAATACTCACTGGTGAGGAACCGGCTGACTTCAATAAATGTATTGATATTGCTACTAAAGGAGCTTTAAGAGAACTTGTCATACCTAGTATTATATCAATTATAATCCCAATAGTAGTTGGAGTTCTCTTTGGTGTTGCAGCATTAGCAGCTTTCTTAGCTGGAGCTATTTTATCTGGTTTCGTCTTTGCAATACTTATGAGTAATGCTGGGGGTAGTTGGGATAATGCGAAGAAATATATTGAAGATGGGAACTTAGGCGGTAAGGGCACTGACACACATAAAGCTTCAATAACAGGTGACACTGTTGGGGACCCATTCAAAGATACTGCTGGCCCAAGTATAAACACATTACTCGTAGTAATGTCCTTGACAGCTTCAATCTTTATGGGATTTCTCCTCTTATTTAGCGGTGGAGCGGGATTACTCGCCCTTTATCTTTAATTATACTGATAGATTAAAAAATAACTCACAAAAATTTTATTTTCTTTTTTTATTTTTTAGAAATTGGAACTTTATAAAACAAAATCTCTGATTTTATTCAAGAGAAAATTAATAAATACCTAATTTTTTTTTTAGGTTTAGACGCTTGAGAAATATACCCACCCTTTTGTACTATTCTCGTCGCCAAGATATAGTTGGGGCATCAAACTAAGCGGCCTACCTAAAGCTTGCTCCAAGAAACTCATCGCTTTCATTTGGCCTTGCTCCGAGGTTTTAGCTCGTTCCAACCATTCCCAATTGCAATTTCTTTGGCTTAATTCCAATTCATTAATGTAAGTAAAAGGGCGGTGTCGTTTCAGTTGCTAAAATACGGTTTTCACTGTAGTAGTTATCTACTCCTCGCTTGGAATGAGGGGTGAGGTTCCTCAGCGGGTCGAGCCCACCGTCAGCCCCATTTCTCACTCGTCCTTTATTAAAAAGTAAAGATATGAATATAAATGTTTAGATATAAAGAAAATTATTTTTTTAGGACTAAATTAGCAAAATATTCGAAGCTTCTGTCGTAAGAACTCTCAGCTTTTTTTGAAATTTTGGCAAACGCACACCCAGGCAATTCATTCATTCTTAAATGGTATTTAATGCATTCACAACATTTTCCCAATCTGCTACATGTACTATAAGTACATGAACATGTTCTTTTAATTTCTTCTTGATTACATTCGGTCATACTTATTTTATTTTACGATTATTTCTGTTAAAATGCTTAATATATAAAACTAAAAATGTTTTTCCCTTAAGTCTGTCAATATTCCTTTTTGTCGTGAGAAAAAAAGGAAAATATATTTATAAATATTAAAGCATAGTTCTAAATTATACTCTAGTGTTGTCAATATTGTTCACTAGTGGAATACCATAAATTATCGCTCATCGGCAGCTAAGAATTAAATGTTTAAAATTTTGTACAACTTGAAATAAAAAACATTGAGCGTAAAGCGTTTATAAATATGAGGGAGAGAAAAACGGGGAAAACAAGAGGATCATTTAAATATTTAGTGAACTCCAAAAATAAAATGAAAATTATCATTTTCGTTTCTTTTTTATTCGGAGTTTTTTTAACATTGAACGCTCTTACGCAAACAGATATTAAAAATGACAATAATTCTGAAAATATACAAGTCAATATTGAAATATCTCCAAAACAATCGGATTATTGGTCCGATGTTTCTTTTGTACATATTGATGGCAACTGGACAGAAACCAATTCTACTTACGATTGGTGTAGCGGTTCTGGCACTTTGAACGACCCTTATGTTATCAAAAACGTAATTATTAACGCTAGTGGTTCAAACAGCGGTATCCTAATTAATAACTCTAAAAATGTTTATTTTATCATTAAAAACTGTACGATTTTTGATTCAGGCTCTCTTTATGGAGATGCTGGAATCCGATTGGAAAATACCAATAATGGAACAATAATAAATAATAATTGTTCAAACAATAATTTTGGAATCCTTTTATATAATAGCCGTAATAATTCAATTTCATTAAATAATATTACATTTAACGAATATGGAATATACTTAGAAAATAATTGTGATAATAATACAATCAATGGAAATAAAATAATTGATAATAATGTATATGGAATGAATATAACCACATTGAATTGTAGCTATAATCTTATTTACAACAATAATTTCACCTCTAATGGATTAAATGCTTATGATAATGGAACTGATAATTATTGGGATAATGAGACATTAGGTAATTATTGGGATAATTATATTGGCAAAGATACTAACGATGATGGTATCGGAGATACCTCTTATAGCCTTCCTGGCCCAGCTGGAAGTAAAGATAATTATCCGATTTGGTGGGATGCACCAAAAATTACAATTATTTCACCTTCAAATTACTCACTTTTAGGAGCAGCTTCCCCAGGTTTTATTGTAAAAATTGTTGAGGGTATAAATGATACTATGTGGTATACTTTAGACCAACAAACTACAATATATGAATTCATGGTAAATGACACCATAAATTCTATAGCTTGGGGAGATTTAATCAATGGAACCCACACAATTACTTTTTTTATAAATGATAGTAAAGGATATATAGATAATGAGGAAGTTCAAGTTTATAAAGACATAGATGCTCCAATTATTAATATTATTACACCTTACAATTATTCTTTATTTGGAAATAATACTATTGACTTCGATATTTTAATAATCGAGGGAAACTTGAATGAGACCTGGTACACTTTGAATGGTGGAGACAAGATTTTTTTTTCCCTTATAAGTGATGATACAATAGACTCAACCGCATGGCAAGCGTTAGGGAATGGTTCCATTACGATAATTTTCTATGCCAACGATACTCTAGGTAATTTGGGTTCAGCGAAGGTTATTGTTTACAAGGATATAGAACCGCCATCCATAAACATTATAAATCCTACTGATGGCGATCTGTTTGGAAATACTTCTATCAGTTTTGACATTACATTAATAGAGGGTAATTTAAATGAGACATGGTATACCTTAAATGGAGGAGACAAGGAATTCTTTTCAGGAACTACGGTAAATAT
>JBHLQY010000040.1:0-20187 GCA_048883105.1 Candidatus Thorarchaeota archaeon
TGCTATATAAATACATGCCGCAGCTAAACCTTTTGGATCTTTTCCTGTTCTCTTTAAACCATTTTGCGATGCTTGTTTCAACATGTTGATGGCGCTTTTTTGTATATTCATTGGTAATTCTAATTCGTTCCCGAATCGAAAAATTAAACTTTCAGCAGTAATGGGTTGATATCTTAAATTTAATTCAGGTAATACCTCTCGAATAATCATAGCAAGACTTCTATGAACAGTTCTTCTAGGCGTTAATGACGCTTCGCAAACTTCATCAAGTAGACGTGGGAAATCGTGAACTCTAATAGCAGCATAAAGAGCTCCAGCAATAAAACCGTTGATTGACCTTCCCATTGTAAGTTTTTTCTTCGCTACAAGAGAATAAATCTTCCACGCACTATCAGAGATATATTCAGGGATGTTTAATTTAGAACAAAGCATTTTTAATTTTGGTTTTGCTTCCCAAAAATTTCTCTCAATACTCGAGATTAAAGAATTTTGAATTTTTGATAAACGTGAAAAAAGAGCTTGCTCTTTTGCACCAATTGACTTGCCTTTTGAATCAGTTTTAGTGTTGGGTAGCATAGTACGGGGACCGAAATCTCTCCATCGAGGTTCGGTACGTTTTCTATTCTGGATTTCTTCTACTGTGTAAGCACGTCTTTCATTTCCAACAAACTCTTTTTGATAAATCATACCACAATTTAAACAAAGACGATTTCCATCTCTTATTTGAATAGATGGTTTATTGCAACATTCATCTGTTTTAAATGAATCATGATCATCTAAATTGTCTTTATTTCTATTATTTCTTAAAAATTCGCGCTGTTGATAATTCATTTTAAATCACTAAAATTTCCGTCAAAAAGAATGTGAATTTCGATGACCAATAAATTTTCGCTTTGATCTTCTTTTGATAAGAATATGTTACACGAGTTACATATTTAAATATTGTTATCAAAATGCAATTTGTTTATAATTTGTTTATCTATTTAATTAGAAGATCTTTTGAGTTTTTTATATTTTTCAATAATATCTTAATTAATTTTCATTTTGTTCAACATTTTTTAAAGAATAAATTTTTTGAAATAGAAATTAATAATAAAAATTAATTAAAAGATATTAATATCAAAATAATAACGAGGCAATTTAAGATGGATTTTTACGATGTAATTAAAAAAAGGAGGAGTTATCGATTTTTTAAGCCAGATCTGCCTGAAGGCGAAAAAATCGAGAGGATTTTAGATGCAGCGAGATTAGCTCCAACATGGGCAAATAAGCAAGGAGTACATTATATCATTGTTAAAGAGCCAAATAAAGTAAAAGCAGTATGGGAGGCTATTGGTCAAAAACAAAAATTTTCAACAGCACCACTGTTTATAATAGGAATTATTGCAGAAAGTGGTTCGGGAGCTAATCTTAACAGGTTGAAATATTTCACAGTAGATTTTGGAATTTGTTTTGAGCATTTAATTTTAGCAGCTACAGCCGAGGGGTTAGCATCTTGCTGGATTGGGTGGTTTAAAGAGGAAAAAATAAAGGAAATATTAGGAATCCCTAAAAAATTTCGAGTTTTAGGATTAACGCCTTTAGGGTATCCGCTCAAATTAAAAGGTGAAATAACCGATCGAAAATTACTAGAGGAAATTGTTCATTATGAAACGTTCTAAATTAATTAAAAAGATTAACAATAATAAAATAAAATTGTAGGTTTTAATTATGAGATTAACGAGAATTAATTTAAATACAGAATCAATTGAATATGAAGATATTACAAGTGATTCGAAATATTTTCTTCTTGGTGGACGGGGTTTAAGTTCTCAAATAGTTCACGATGAAGTAGATCCATTATGCAATCCATTAGGAGATAAAAATAAACTTATTATTGCTAGTGGATTATTAACTGGAAGTCCATTTCCGAATTCTGGTCGTACTTCCGTTGGAGCTAAAAGCCCTTTAACAAATGGGATAAAAGAAGCTAATGTTGGAGGTAGACCATCAATGATGTTAGCTTTTTCTGGGATTAGGGCTTTGGTATTAGAAGGAATTGCTCAGAATTTAAAACTTATCTTAATTGATCAGAATGATATTAAATTTGAAAGTGCTAAAAAATATGAGAGATTAGGGAATTATAAACTACATGAAAAATTAAGAAAAAAATATGGTGAAAGGATTGGCATCTATTCAATAGGATCTGCTGGTGAAATGATGCTGAAGAATTCGACTGTGTGTGCGAATGACTTAGAAGGATACCCAAGTAGACACGCTGCTAGAGGCGGATTGGGAGCCGTTATGGGATCGAAGAAGATTAAAGCTATTGTAATAATTCCACCAAAAGGCTCAAAAGTAAAATTTTATGATCTTAAAAGATTTAGGAAAATTACCAAACCTTTTGCTCAATATTTAGCAGATTCAAGAGAGGTATTTTCAACGTACGGAACACCATTGTTAATGAAAGCTGTGAGTGGCTATGGAGCTATCCCAACAAAAAGTTTTAGAAAAGGTTACTATGAAGACATTGAAAAAATTTCAGGAGAAAAATTGCATGAGCTTGTATTAGCTCGAGGGGGGAAGAAGCGTATTGCTTGTTCTCCTACATGTGTAATAAAATGCTCGAATATAATACTTGATGAGAATGGTAACCACATAACCTCTAGTTTGGAGTATGAGACAATGGCTCTAAACGGCACAAATTGCTTGATTAATGACCTCGATAGTCTGGCTAAAATAGATCATTTATGTGATGATATTGGTACAGATACTATTGAATTCGGTGGAACAATGGGGGTTGCTATGGATTCGGGTAAAATTCAATGGGGAGATGCAGAAAAAGTATTTGAGATCTTAGAAGAAATTAGAAAAGGAACTGAAATTGGAAAACTCTATGGAAATGGCGTTTGTCATTTAGGCAAAGAAATTGGTTTTAAGAGAATCCCGCATGTAAAAGGACAAGGGATATCTGCTTATGACCCACGAGTCTTTAAAGGAATGAGTGTGGCATTTGCTACATCCCCAATGGGAGCAGATCATACTGCAGGAGCAGCTATCATAGGTAGAAAGGCGAGAAGCAATAGAGATTATGGAGAACATACTGAAGATGATCATAAATTAGAATTATCATATGATTTACAAATCTTCACAGCAATTTTGGATTCTATGGGCGTATGTTATTTTATAGGGCCTATCTATGAAAACATGGAATTGGTAACAAATGCTATTAATGCCATGTATGGAACCAATTTATCTGTTGATGAAGTTATTGATATCGGAAAAGTTATCATTAGAAATGAGCTCGAATTTAATGAAAAGGCAGGAATTACTAAAGATATGAATGATCTTCCAGAATTTTTTAGAAATGAAAAATCAGATCCTACAAAAAAAACCGTAACTATTTCTAAAGAGGATTTTAAGGAATTCTGGAAAAGATTAGATGAATAAATAACCATTAAAGAAAGAAAAACTAAAAAAAAATTTTCTACAGTTAAATATAATTCAGTAAGCCTTTTTTTCTCATTCTCAGCTCTGCAAATAATATTGAGATGATTCCAAGAAGAATAAGCCCTGCTGGAACAAGTTTGATAATCCATAATAAATTAAATACGGGCGGCCAAATTCTAAATAAGGCGCTTATAATGAGATATCCAATGCCACATAAGATAAAGATTAATTTCAACTTCTTATAAATAGAAAATGCATAATGCCAACAAATCATTAGTAGAATATCAGATTTCGCCAGCATAACGAATAATAATGAAATCGATTCATTAGGACTCAGCGGCAATGCAATGAATATAATTACAATCGTATATACACATAGTGTAATAAAAAATATCTTCGCATGGTTAACAATAAAATCTTTTTCCAGCTTTAACAAGATAATCAATAGAAACCATGGAATTATTATTAAGAGAATCAATAGATATAACGTAAGATTTGTCAAAACGAATATATAGTCAAGAACAAGTGTAATCAGTAGTCCAAAAAGGATTAAAACCATCCCAAAGATGCGTATTAAGCTTTCTTTTTTTGCTTGTATATTTTGCATATTTTTAATATATATTTTAAAATTTAAAACAATTAGTAATTTTTATATAGAAATCTCAATGATATATTTATTAGTCCGTATTTTTGGTGTTAATTAATTGAGAATTGGAGCTCATATGTCTGTAACTGGTGGAAAATACATGGCTTTACTTCGCGGAAAAGAGCTTGGATGTGAAGCAATACAAGTTTTTGTTAGAAATGTACGTGGATGGACATCTGGAGCTTTAAAAAAGGAGGAAATTGAGGATTTTATAAATAAAAAAGAAGAATTGAAGGATGAGATTTGGCCGGTTATTTCTCATAATAGCTATCTTATAAATCTTGCGAGTTTTGATGAAAAAAAACTAGAAAAATCATATAATGCGATGTTGGATGAGCTTAAAAAAGTAGATCAGTTAGGTATAGAATATGAAAATATGCATCCAGGTGTCATTCCTGTGGCTGAGAAGGATGTCATATCAAAAAAGGAAGCTTTGGTTAAAATTGCTACCCAGTTAAACAAATTAATAGCTGAGACTAAAGATTCAAAAGTTATAATTCTTCTTGAAACAACAGCAGGACAAGGAAAAGGATTAGGAAATAGATTTCATCATTTTAAGACTATCATTGACAAGATTGATAATAAAGATAGAATTGGAGTCTGTTTTGATACAGCTCATTCATTCGCAGCTGGCTATAACTTTACGACTAAAAATGGGTACAATGAGATGTGGACTGAATTTGATGATGAAATTGGGTTGGATTATTTATATGCCTTTCATCTCAACGATACCGACAAAGACTGTGGCTCTAGGGTAGATAGACATACCCATATAGGCCAAGGAAAAATAGGGAAGGCACCATTTGGTTTTTTTATTAATGATGATCAATTTCAAGATCATCCTGGTATTTTAGAAACGCCAAAAGGTAAAGATATGAAAGAAGATATTATGAATTTAAAAATTTTGAAATCATTAAGAAAAAATAAATAAACTATTACTCCTCTACTTCAAACCAAACAGGATTCATATCATCAACTATTCCATTATAATTTACTGTCAGTTCTTCCCCTCTTGAAATATCTCTAATTGCATAATATTCTATCGCTAAATTATCATAATCGTATTCATATCTTAAATTAGGTTGATATGAATGATTAATAAATTGGCATACACTAAGAGCTATTGCGGCTTGATTTTCTCCATTATACTTAGGATCATCCCATTCAAAAGAATAATTCCAGAGTTTGGTTTCCTGAATTGACTCATATTCTTGGTTAGATAATAATAAAACCTGAGATATAATTACGAGCGTTTCACTTTTAATATCTTTTTTAGCAAAAACCCCCTTCCCTTTCTTAGTTGTTATTTTTACTTCTAAAAGCTCATCCATATAAATCACGAATTTATTAATAATTATTCAATAGATGCATGTCGTTTGTCAATATCTACCTCTGTTACTCCTAATATATTCATTAAAACACCTCCAATGGAATCCAAAACTGATAGAGTTGAAATGTCGAACAAGCTCGTATAGGGGGCAAATGTTTTCTCAGAAACAGCCATATCCTTGCTTTTCCCTTCAATTTTAATCACACAATCGGATAATTTTCCAATTGAGCTATTTATATTAACGGTTAAAAGAGCAATTTTTCCACCGATTTCTCTAGCTTTTTGAGCAATTGCTGTTGAAGACGTTGTTTCTCCACTTCCACTAATTAAAACAAGTAAATCGTTCTTCGTATATTGATACGTAACAGCATCAGAAACAAAACAAGATTTAATTCCTAAATGCATTAATCTTTGTGCGAAACATCGACCTACAAATCCAGACCTACCTGCGCCATATACAAATATTTTATTTTTTGTGTTTCTAACTTGAAGGATTAAATCAATTAAATACACAATATCGTTTTTATTAATAATATTAGAATTTTTTCTTATTTGACTAGCTATTTCGTTCATAGTTTCGTCAAAAATCTCTTTCATTTTTTCACTACTCATAATGCTTTTCCCTATTTAATTATTAATCTCTAAATTTTTCTGGATGAACACATTTCCGCCATTGATCTACGGTTTCTTTTGGTCCCAATCCAATGAGCAAATCTCCTTTTTCAAACACAAAATCTGGTTTAAAACTGTATATCCATTTGTTTTCTCGCTTTAAAGCAATTATATGAAAACCGCGTTTATAGCGACTTTCTTGTAGCTCATCATAAGTTTTTCCTTTAAAAAATGAATCTTCCGATAATGATTCTCTTACAACTATTTCTTGTGTTTCATCAATTGCTAATTGAAATATCCGATGTGGCTCAAATCCTTTGACTATATTTTCCGCAATATTTGCAGCAGCATCAGCAATTAATTCACATGAAAAAACAATTCTCATTATTCCAGTAAGATCTCTAGGATATTCAAACAACTGCGCCAGGTCTAATAAGTCTTTTTCAAAAGCAATATTTAATCCATCCATAAATTCTTCTATTTCTAAAATATCTTCCGCAACTTCATAATTATTAAAAAATAATGCTGCAAATGCTAATTCAATCATTGTCTCAGAAATATCTGTTATTAAAACATAGTTCCTTTTGAATTCTTCGAGTTTTTCCATAATCTCTGGTTTTTTAAATTCCTCAAATGACTTGCTTTCTTCATCCCCAATTTCAAATGAAAAAGGTTCATCATCGCAACATAATTCTTTCACATCTTTAATAGGTTGCATTTCACCTTTAATAATTAATATATCATTTTCAAGAACCTTTTCGCCCTTACTGAAAAGCCATTTATTTCTTCTTTTTATTGCAATTAAATCTACTCCATGTTTTGACCTAAAATGAACATCCTTTCGATATTGCCCAATAAATTCACAATTTTTATTCACAATGATTTTAACAATAGGTTCAGGCACGATATCCCAAAAGAGTTGTGTAAATTGAGAAATATCTGCATTAACATAAACAACACGAGCAATATCCGAAAGAGCATCAGATATTTTATCAATTGAATATCCTAAGACGACAATTGGTTCCAATTTTTTAGCTCCTTCGAATCCTCTGGGTCGTGATTGAATGATCTGGGTATTTAGGATGAATGTAAGCTCATGGATTCGCTGTTCAATTTTATATGCTTCATCTGCAAGCTCTTTACTACCAAATTTAATCGCACTATAAGCTAAATCGATCATTAAATCGATATTTTGCTTCATTTCCCTTAAAATATCTTTTAAGGATAAAGGCCGATATTTAAATTTCTTTTTTTTTGCCGGCATCTACTTTAATTCACTCATATTTTTCTATTCTTTAATTTTATATAAATATTATGATAAAAATTATTAGGAAAAGGGGTGTAAGAAAGTCTGCTAATGAAGTTATAAATGGAATCAAGAAGTTGTTAGGATCCCTACCCCTTTTAAAAATATAAATTGAACTAATGAAAAGTAAAACAAACATAAATATAAAAAGCAATAACACAGTGATTATTAAAATAAAAACCATTATGAATGGATTAAAAATCTTAACTCCCGTTGTAATTGCGATGGTATAGCCTATAAAAATTAATATTATCAAGCTCAATAAAATGGTTATTAATAGTCCGAAAAAATCTTCCTTTAATCGATTAGATTTTTGAATTTTTGGTTTAATAATACCGAGATATAAACTTGATGTAAGTCGAGACACCAAAACTGTGGATATATCTCCTATTAAAGAATTTAAAGCAGGTAATATTAGAAGAATAATTGGAAGAGCATATAAAATCTCTTGATTAATTGATAGTAATGTTCCTGAAAACAAACCAAATAATGAAGAGATAATAACAATAATAATGGATTCTTTGATTATTTTCAGAAAATATTTCATTCATGGCACCCCTAAAATCAATAAAGTCATGTAAAAACAAACTATTGTAAAAAAGTCATCAATGGCAGTCATTATAGGATTGACCATATTATTTGGATCAAATCCATATCTAAAAGCAATATAGTTTAAGGTGGTTGAGCTCGGAATTGAAATAGAGATAGTAAATATGATAGAAATGATAGGTATAAGAATAAATATCTCAATTGGAAAAATAAAAATCTTGATAATTAAAATATTTAATATTATACAAAACACACCTATTAAAAAACCTGTAACTAAAGATAAAGCAAATGTGGCTAATGTATTTTCTAATAATGATTTTTTATTGAATTCTCCTATAATGAAATCTCTTGAAGTTCTTGCAATAAAAGGTCCACTTAGATTTCCTCTAAGAGACAATAAGGCTGGAACGATTATTATTAAAAGAAGAAAACTTTTAAAGGGTAATATTAACATCAAAAGTATTATCCCTGCAAAGATATCTCCAATGATGGAGATAATCTCAGAGGTGAATGTTTCTTTGATGATCTTACTTTTCCCTTTAGATTCTTTTTGTTCCATTTTTTAACGCCATTTGAAAAAATAAAACAGTGTTCGGACATAATTTTATAATATTTCTAATAGTATAATTTATTAAAAATTTCCTAATGTTAAAATACATATTGTCTGTATTTTTTAATGAAACAGCTTTTATGACAAATATAATGTTAAAATTATCATTTATCCTTATTAATAATATAAATGAAATTTGAAAGATACGAATCTAGATTCAAAGCAGGAGAAATTTTAGCGAAGTTAATAAAAGAAAAAGATAAAGCGCTATTTAACTTATTGTTAGGATACTCTAAAAAATTCTTTTGTTTCGCTATTCCTAATGGAGGAATACCAGTGACAGAAGGCTTTTGCTCTAAGTTCAATATAAAATATGATATGTTAATTGTTAGAAAAATTAAGATCCCTTGGAATACTGAAGCTGGATTTGGCTCAGTGACTACAGATGGATCCGTTTTAATTAATGAATCATTATTGAATCAATTATCTCTTTCTGAAATAGAAGTTAATGAGGCTATAAATCTAACTAAAACAGAAATCAAAGAACGCTTAAAATTTTATAATAAAGAAATAGATTTATCGAGAATATATGAAAAGAACATTCATGATAAACAGATTTTCATGTTAGATGATGGATTAGCATCTGGATTTACAATGCTAGCAGCTATAAAAATGGTAAAGAAATACAATCCAAAAAAAATATTTATAGCCGTTCCAACAGCACCATTACACACAGTTAAAAAAATAGAAAGCGAAGTTGAAATTGATAATATTTTTTGTCCCAATATTAGAAATCAATGGAGATTTGCCGTAGCCGACGCGTATAAAAATTGGTACGACGTCCCCGAATCTGAAGTGCTGGAAATAATTAATAAATCGAATTTTTATATTAAATAAGAAATTCATAGTATCAGTAAACTTATTTGATTTCCATTATTTTCAAGATATAAAATTATTAGAGTTAAATTATTATGGTTGAAGTTAAAAAAGAACTCCTATCCCCATGTGGTTTGTATTGTGGCGTTTGTGCCATTTATATTGCTCACAGAGATAATAATTCAAAATTCAAACAAATACTATTGCCAGTTTATAAAGCCTTTGCAAAAACGGTTGATGATATAGCGTGTACTGGCTGTCTTTCAGATGGGATTGTATTTCCTGTATGTCGGGTATGTGCCATTAAAAAATGTACAAAACAAAAAGGAATTGATGGTTGCCATCAATGTAATGAATGGCCATGTAAATTCATTAATAATTTTCCTATGGCTATTGCTAAAAAAGTGATATTTAGGACGATTCCTACCTGGAGAGAAAAGGGCACTGAGAAATTTGTAGAAGAAGAAGAAAAAAGATATCACTGTCCAGAGTGTGGTAATCCCTTATTTCGAGGAGCGAAAAGATGTAATAAATGTAAAATCGCTGTTGATGTGGATTAATTGTTCAAATCTTCAGAACCATCTTTTTCATTTTTATATTCTTCAATTTTTTTTCTAAAAATAAAGTATAAAATCAAACCTATAAGAAAACCTAATCCTATATTTAATACAAAACAAATAATCGCTGAAATTAATATAATCGGAATAGCTTTCAAATTAAAATCCTTAAAGGCTACTTTTCCTAATAATAGTGCGACGTAAATTAACATTGCTCCCAAAATTGCCTTAGGAAATTGATTAAAAAGCAAAAAAAGCAACTCTGTAAAGAACAATCCTAAAATAATTTCCAAGATCCCTTCAAAAATCATTGATCCACCTGTCCGTGCTCCAAATGCATATTGCGCTACTAATCCTCCAGATCCATGACATAAAGGCATTCCACCTATAAATGGATTTATTAGATTCATAATCCCCATATTTAACGCTAGAGAATTAGCATCAATTAGATTTTCTTTTTCTGGGAATAGATCTTTAACTAAAGCTATTGTAGCGATCATTACATTTGTTAAAGTTAGAAATAATTGGGCAATTCCTGCAATTAGCATCCCTATTAATATATTATCTAATGTAGGAACCTGCAATTCAAATTGGGGTAGATTAACTGTAATATCAGATATATATACGATACCAGTATAAAACAAGATAAAAATTCCTATAAACATAAGAATTATAGCAGAAGGAACTTTTTTTATTTTGATTGAAAGCAAAATAATTGAAATGCAAATAAAGCCTAATATGAGATTATCATTTATCATTATTATAGCTGCCCACCCTAATATTAATGCTAATCCAAGTTGAATTCCTCGAACTGCAACAACTGGAACTTTTTCTACAATTTTATTTAGTTTCTTTGAAAATCCTAAAATTGCCCAAATTATCCCTGTACCAAATCCCGTTGATATAACTAAATTTGGTGACCATTTTTGAGAAATCGCAACTGTCCCTATTGTTTTTTGCGGCTGAACTGGTAAAGGTAAATTATACTTTATTCCCAGTATTATATTTGTAATTCCTAAGCAGATAAAAATTCCCGCCGGATTTAATCCTACAATCGCTATGTAACCGATTACAAATGGAATCAGGACTCCCCAATCCCCAAATGATCCAGAGAATTCTCTTAAAGAAAGCTTCTTATACTTTTCTATAGGTTGTTCTGAAGTTTCTTTTTCATTCGATTCCAAAATAAATCATGTAAAAAAATCTTGGACCTAAATTAAATTACTCTAAAATTTTTAAAAAAAAGAAAAGTAAAAAAAAGTGTGTATTTATGTGCTCATCAATCTAAACAAAAGTGAACTATGAGGAATAAAGAATTCATCTTTACGTTTGATAACAACTGTATGGAAATATTCAGCTAAACCAAGGAATCCACGGATTACACTCTCATCCTCCTCAAATTTGAAGATTACATTCGCAATCGATGAGCCTGCGTTAAAGGTAACCTTCTCATATACTCTCTCGTCAATTAATGGGATTTTCAATTCATTAACTATTTCATAGACTCTTTTAATAAAAAGTTCTTTCTTTGCCATAAGTTTTAAACACCATTTAAATACAAATATTAACGATTATCTGATTTTGATAAATTAATAAATAATCGATTTTATAAGAATTATTATGAAATATTTATTTAATAATTTAATAATATTATGAATTTTTAATCTTTTTCTTCAGATTTGAGAAACACTTGAAATAGAAATTTTTAAAAAAATATGAATATGAATAAAAATATATATACATGTTAATATAATAAAAATATAAGGAAAAGATACTAGTATATGAATTAATCTATTCTTTGTAAAAAAAATATATTTTTTAAAACATTAGTTGAATTGATCGAACAGTGGTGTCTGAGAAGAAGAAAATAAATCGTGTTATTACTTTCTTGAAAAAAGGTTTATCAGGATTAGCTGATGAATTAGAAGGAACTGTTGAAGGGATCAACGAATTTATAAAATCCTTATCAAAAGCTCAGAAAGATCTTAAAGAAATACCTATAGAAAGCGAAGTTCAAACAGTGAGTACATCTTCTAAGCAAGTTGCTGCTACTCATGGGGAAGCAAAAACTGCGGCCGCTAGTACATTATTTACTCTATTAAGTGGTTCTCCTGAAGGAGAACAAGCAATTCCAACACCCACAGCTGCAGTTGCAGCTCCTAGTGGAGCGTCTGAACCTTCAGGTGGTGGACCTCCAAAAGCTCCTTCAGGTAGCGGACCCCCTAAAGCTCCAGCGAAAGCAGGTCCTCCTTCTCGCGGGGGTAATTTACCTCCTGCTCCTAAACTTCCTCCAGGTGCAGGAGGAGGCACTGTTCCGCCTAAAGCTCCTACTTCAAGTGGTGCTTATGCAAAAAGAGCTCCACCCCCAGGTGAATCAGGTACACCCCCTAAAGCTCCTGGGATGCCATCAGCTCCTCGTGCAACAGTAGCTCAAGCAGGTGGGGGACTAGGTTCACTAAGGGATGAGATGTTAGAGGAACTAACTCGTTTGAAAAAGATAATGAGAGGAGAATAAAAGACATAAGATTATTATAATTTCTTTTTCTATGCATTAACTCTACATCAATAGAGTTATCGGTTTTCCTTTTTAATTTTTTTAAGTTATAAGCAAAATATTAAAATAAAAAATAGTCTGCACAAAATTATATAATAAAATTTAAGATATTTATAGAATTAATCAAACTGAATCATTTGATCTGATCATATGGGTAATCCTACTATTGTTTTGGACATTGGTCAATTTTCCACTAAAGGTGGTTTTGCTGGGGAAGATTATCCAAGTCAAGTGTTTTTTACTATAGTTGGAAAACCAAAATATCACGATCTTGAAGGACAGTACAGTGATCGTGAGCAAGAATTGTACGTTGGTGACGAGATTCAGTCTCTTGGATTATATAAAATACATTCACCTATTGAAAATGGAGCTATTGTTGATTGGAACTATTTTACAAAAATTTTGGATTATATATTTTATAGTTTAAGAGTTGATCCCACTCTTGTTAATGTGCTATTTGCCGTCCATCCATTGTTCCCTAAAAAAGATTTAAATAGGATTTTTGAACTATTCTTAGAACACTACCAATGCATGGCTTTTTATCCCGTAATGGATTGTATGTTAACGTTATATTCAGGTGGATTTCAAACCGGTTTAGTTGTTGAAATTGGTGATAGTAGTACTAGAATTGTTCCCATCTATGAAGGATTCAAACTAAATCATCCAATTAAAATTTTAGATATTGGAGGTAGTGTTTTAACTCGACAGTTGGAAATGTTTGTCACATCAATAGGATTTTCTGTTGATACGTCGATAAGAAAGGATTTGGTAAGAGTTTTAAAAGAAAAGGCGTGTTTTGTCTCTTTAGATTATAATGAAGATATTAAAAGAGCTGAACAATATTCGAAGCAATATTCTTTACCAGACGGGTCAACAATTTCTCTTTCTAAGGAAAGATTCATGGTACCAGAAATTTTATTTAATCCATCCTTAATAAACTTAGAGTTTTCTTCGCTACCTAAGGCCATCATGGAAGTAATCGATTTATGTGATTTAGATATCCGTTCTGATCTGTTAAATAACATTTTTTTAACAGGAGGGTCTTCAATGTTTCCTAATCTCAAATCTCGAATTTACAGCGAGCTAGAATTAGAATTAGCAAGACAGAAGAAAAAAAGTCAAGGAATAAGAATCATAGCACCCAGGGAAAGAACTTTTTCAGTTTGGGTCGGAGGCTCAATTTTAGCGATGATCCCAGAATTTACTAAAAATTGGATAACACGTTCGAATTATTTTAAAGAAGGAATCCCTGATAATCTATTATAATATTTTTTACATACCATGGTGATATCATTGAGATATCACATTGCATTAAATAATCGAATTTTATACATTTTCTTATCTATTAAATTTAAGCTTTAATTTTTAAGGTGTATAAATTTGGAAAAAATTCCTGAAAATAATATTAACAAATCACCTCTGATGAAGAAATATTACAAGCCGAGTTATGCCTCAATGTTTAATAGAATCAAAGGTATAGATGCACCAGCAAAAAATGATTTAATTATTGCGTTATTGGATGGTAAATGGCATAGCGAAACGGATTTAATTAGATTAGCAAAGAGCCAACAACACAATTATATAGGTCCTGTTTTACTCGGAACTATGATTAATTCATTAAATCATATGATTAAAAACAATTATGTCGAAAAACAGATTATAGATGGCGAAATGTTCTATAAAATTTCTGATAATTACGTAGGTCTTACGAGAGCAGCTTATACTAAATACAACTTTAATGTAGAATCTTAATTAATTTGTTGATTTTCTAATTTAAGGTGCGGTAATATGGAACCCTTTGATGAAAAAAGATTTAATATGTCAACATTGATTAAAATTCAATTTAAACCTGAATATGCTAATATGTTTAAAAAAGTTAAGGATATAAGGGCTCCTCTTAAAAATGAGATAGTTATGGCTCTCCTTGATGGTAAATGGCATTCTGAAAGAGAATTAATAACATTTGCTAAAAAAAAATATAATTATATTGGCCCTCTTACGTTGGATACAATGGTTAATTCTTTAAATTTAAAAATAAATAATAATTTTTTAGAAAAGCGAATAGCCAACGAAGGGACTTTTTATAAACTTTCTGATAATTATATCGGATTAACGAGGGCAGCATATACAAAATTTAGGTACATTATTAAGTAGTTATCTTATTTTTCAACGCATTTATCCTTCAATATTTTATAATCAACACAGTTAGAACAAAACCCTTTACCGTCAATTTCTTCTTTTAATCCATCAGTCCAGCATTTGGGACATAAATGATATATATAAGTCTTATTAACTTTTCGTTTAATGATTTTGAATACATTAAATCCACAAATAGAACAATAAGACTTTAATATGTTTATTTTACCTGTTTTTGGAACTGAGAGATATGATCTATTATTTTTAATACATTCCTCGTTCGTACAAACAAGAAATCTTTTTTTTTGATATAGAGAAACCAATTTCATTGGATGGGTTTTACAATAGGGACACATAGATGAAGTCTGAGGATAAGGTATCAAATCCTTACGAGCTTTCTTTTCAAAATCAATTACTTTTAAATTTAACTTTTTCTTGTTTTCCAAAAATTTATCAAATAAATCTAAAAATGAATTTTTGACATCATTGATTACCTCATCCATATTTTTCCTCTGTTCTTTTATATCTTCAAGTTTTTCTTCAATTAATCCTGTAAAATTTGGTTCTAAAAAAGGTAACCAAATATCTTTCAAATTATCAATTAAAAAATCTCCTAAATCACTAATAAAAAATTGACGATCACTGCGATAAAGTAATTTACGATCTTGCAAAATTTGAATAATAAAAGGACGAGTTGCTTTTGTTCCTAAATTATTTCTTTCCATTAATTTTAATAAGGTCGTATCCGTATATCTTGGTGGAGGATTAGTTTCTTTGATATTATATATAATTTTTTCAATGGGAAGCGAATTACCTGTAATAATTATATCTGAATCATATTTAATTTTGAGAAATGGAGCAATTTTTAGAAAACCTTCAGAAAATAATGATACAAATTGTGCTGTAAATTTTTCCTCTTTTATTTCAATTTCTAATTTTGTATTTGATTCCGTTGCTTCTCTACCAAAAAGAGCGAGATAATGCCTTGCTAAAAGATCATATACTTTTCTTTGATAATCATTTTCAAATCGAGAATTTTTAAGTTCTAAACTTTCTAATGGAGTTATAGGAGGATGATCTCCAGCATCTTTTTTTCCTTTTGTTGGTGTTATTCGATTTTCTTTCAATAAATTATTAACATATAGTCCATAAAGAGAATGTGAGGGAAATTGTTTTAAATATTGAAGATGGTCAAAATCCGTTTTGTATGCGTCGCTATCCGTTCTCGGATATGATATTATTTTATTTAAATACAATTCATTCATAGTATTAAGCGCTTGATTGGCACTAATTCTAAGATTTTTAGTTAATAATACCAGCGCTTTAGATGTGTTTAGTGGAGTAGGCGGCTTTCTAGCTTTTTTCTTTTTTATGTTATTAACAATTATCGCAATTTTTTCGTCTTTGATTTTTTGATAGATATTATTTGCTTTTCTCTCATCTTCTTTTTTAAAAGGATTCAAACGATGATTAGCCTTAATTGTAAGACTATCATTGATTAAAATTGCGTCAATTGTAAAGAATGGTTCTGGAATAAAATCTTTAATACTCTGTTCGTTTAAATAGATTAAATATAATAAAGAAGTTTGAACTCGTCCAATTGAAGTAAATTGAATATTAAATTTTTTTAAAAGTGGTCTTAGAGCGTTAGTGATTTCTCTTGTTGCGGAAAATCCAATAATCGCATCGATTATTGCCCTTGCTTCACCTGATTCACCCCAACTAAATTTTGGAGCTATTAGATCTTTCATTTTTTGTAAAATTTCTTTTTTTTGGAGTGAACTAAGCCATAACTGTGATAATTTAATATTGGGCTTTACTTTCTTAACAAATGGAAGCGCATCAAATAAGCCGATATTACATCCCTCTATATCTGCATCTGTTCCGATTATACAGTTATCACACATATTAGAGAACTCTTTTAGCGCACTAATATAAGGCCCGGCGTAATCTATCGGAACCTTCTCTATAGCGCGAGGATTCGTTATTATCTTACGAGGGATTGATTTAGTCCAGCTCTTAAATTCATCAGTATTTTTATATCCAAGTATATGACCTCTCAATGGAATAACGTAAATATCTTTAGAAGGAACATAATATATATTTACTTTTGATTTTTTTATAGTTTGAACTGTTCCAAGTGCCTCTGCGATTGCAAAAGCAGCTTTATTCTTTTCAGCTATTATTAATGTTGACATTTATTAATTTTTAATTAAGAGATTTTTACTTTTTATTTTAATAATCAATCATTTAATATATTAATTAAAAAATAAATTAAGAACTAAGAGATGGCCAATTTATAATCAAATTCTTTAAAATAACCTAAATTTTAATGTTTTTAAAAAGTTTTAAAAAATATAATTTATGTAGGGATTGTAAAATGAATTGTCATACCTTTATTTAAGCCTTCTGAAGTCGCCCATATTTGACCTCCATGAGCATCTACAAATCCTTTAGATATGTATAATCCCAGTCCACTGCCCGTTTGAAAACTTTCATTACCATTCTTAACTGTTTCAAATTTTTCAAATATACGGTCAAGATTTTCTTCAGATAAGCCAATACCATTATCCTTAACCTCAAATAAGTAATGCATTACATCTTTTTTGGCAGAGATTTCAATCTTCCCACCTTTAGGAGTATATTTAGTGGAATTGGATATTAAATTGGAAAATACTTGAAAAATTCGATTAGGATCAATGTTTATGAATATTTCATTATCTATATTCAAAACCATTTCGTGATGTTTTTCTTTAAATAGATAATTTAATTCATGTAAACACCTATAAATGATATTACTAACATTGGTTAGTTGGAAATTTAACTTTATTTTATGGGATTCGATTTTCATAACATCTAATAGTTGATTCATTAAACTCTGCAAACGATCAATGTTTCTTTGAACGATCAACAAATCGTTTTTAACATCAACACTCAATTCATCTATATATTTAGTTAAAATGTAGTCTGTATATCCTGCAACAGAAATTAGAGGTGTTTTTAATTCGTGAGCCGCCATCGTAATAAAATCATCCTTTGCTTGATCTAATTTCTTTAATTCAATATTTTTTTCTTCTAATTCTTTAGTTCTTTCTCTAACTTTTTCTTCTAATTCTAAATTTAAATTTCTTAATTCTTTTTCAGATTGTTTTATTCTTAATTCTGCTTCTTTCCTCTCCGTTATATCTTTAATAAATATTTGAATAAATTTTTCATTGCCAACGTATACTAATGATGATTCCAAAGTGATCCATAGTTCTTTTCCATCGGCTCTTGTAATTTGAAATTCGAATGGATCTATATAACCTTGTTTGAGTAAAAACTTAAATCCTTCTTTAAATACAGAGCTTAATTTTTCAAATTTAGAATCTCCCTTAGATGAAAACAGTCTTATTACTTCACTAAAGTTTTTACCGATTAAATCCTCTTTCTTAAATACTGTCATGAATTTATTCATAGTTGTATTACAATCGATTAACACTCCATTTAAATCTACAAGCCAAATGGCATAAGGAGTGCTATTAAATAAATCATGATATTTTTTTTCAGATTCTCTTAATTTTTGTTCAGCTATTTTTCTTTCAGTAATATCTCTTGAAATTAAAAGACCTTTCCTGTTTCCCTCCTTATCTGTAAATATTTTACCTCTAACATCAAGTAAAAGATAATCTCCTTTTTTCCTTCTAACTCTTACTTCTCCACCGCCTTCGCCAATTTTAAAACCATCCTTTAATAAATTAGCTGCTTTTTTAATATCATTAGGATGGATAAAGTCTAACGCAGATTTACCAATGATGTCTTTTTTCGAAAATCCCATTCTTTCCATGTGAACTTTTTCGTTAATATATTCGTATTCAAATTTTTCATTAAGAACTACAATCATATCATTGGCGTTTTCCGTAATAAGTCGATATTTTTCTTCAGATTCTTGTATATGTTGTTCCCACTTTTTTCTTTCTGAAATATCATATGTTGTGCCGTAAAAACCAATTTTTTTGCCATTAGAATCGCGTTTTAAATAGATTGAGGCCTCAAATATGTGCCGTACTTCATCAGGTCTTACTGTTTCAAGTTCAATAATACCCTTTGGAAGATTTTTTCTATAAATTTCATTATAAGTGTTAAATATTCTTTTTCCTGTTTCCTCATCAAAAAAATTTCTATAGCTTTTTCCAATAAATTCATCTTTTGTATATCCGAAATAATTAGCATGGAATTTATTTACGAAGGTATAATTTCCTTTAAGATTTACCTCATAATACCCTTGTTCAAGCTTATCAAGAATACTTCGATGCTTTTCTTCAGATTCTTTAAGTTTTTGCTCGGCTTCTTTTTTATCCGTTACATCTCTTACTAAAATAATGAATCCTATTACAGTTCCATCCTCATCATAATAATTATTCGCCGAACATGAAAACCAAATATAATGCCCATCATGATGTAGCGCTCGAAATTCAAAATCTCCAAAAGTACCAACATCCCTATTTTTAAGAGCATAAGATAGAATATCTTCCAAAGAGTTTATATCATCTGGATGGACATCAGTCAATAATTTAGTATCAACATTATATTCTTTCCCTACCATTTTGGATAATTGAGGAGAAATATATTTAAACTTTGCGTCAAGTCCTATTATAACAATTGCGTCTTTAGAATTTTCAATAATATTTCTATATTTTTTCTCCGATTCTTTTAATTTTTGCTCTAAAACTAATTTTTCAGTAACATCGAATACTGTACCTTCAACTTCCAACCTATTTTTCTCCTTGTTTTTGTACACATGTGAATTAACATGTAAAAAAATTGTATCACCAATTTTATTTCTAGCACTGTGGATGAAACTACTTAGTCTTCCCTTTTTAGTCATTTCTTTTTGGAATTTATTGTATTCTTCAATGCTTCCGAAGAAATCTTTCGCTGATAAACCCACTAAACTTTCATCAAGTTCGAAACCTAATATTTTATTCACTGCTGGATTATGTTCTAATATTATTCCATTTACATCAGTCTTGAAATAACCAAGATCTAAATGTTTTATTATTTGACGATATTTTTCCTCTGATTCCTTAATTTTTTGTTCTGTCATTATTTTCACTTAATTAGAATTTTTTAAATCTATTTTATCATTATTAGAAAACTGCAGAATTAATTCTAAAATTGAGCGATATTCAAAAATTAATATGGTTTTAAATATCAATTTTTTTCAAACAATTAATATTTTAATCAACTAATTTCATCATGTGATTAGAAATAAAAAAATCTATGCGTAGCTGATGTTGCTAAAAAAAATTAATAATTTAAAAAAAAGAAGATTTAAAAAAAAACTCTAAAAAAAAGAAATGATATTTATTGTTTTATCCAGAATAGGATTATTGCTCATCAAGTTCCTCGAGAGTTTCCGCTACAAACTGGAGATATTCCCCATATGCCATTGTATCTTGAAGGTTTCCTTCAATTTTAAGGTCACCAGACATATAAGCGCTGGTACCATCAACTTCACCTGACATGAGGCCGCTCATTGTGTCCCAATTTGCTGACATTGTAAAAGATGGGTCTGCACCTTCCCCCTCTCCATAATCAAAGACACCATCTCCAATTTTGGCCCACCATTTGAAACCTTTGTCTTCTATTACCATTTGCCC
>JBHLQY010000041.1:0-8522 GCA_048883105.1 Candidatus Thorarchaeota archaeon
GAATCTCAAGTTTAGTCTAATTCTATTTCTAAACCGTAAAAAGGTATTGCTAAACTACATTAAATTATTCATAAGAGAGAAGATAGGTATATTTTACGAGATCAAATTTTTCAATTTTAATTAAATTTTGATCAATATCCTTTTCTGGGGACACACATGGCATTTTAATTACAATTTTAAAATCGTCTATGTATAAATTATTGTAAAATATCTTTCTATCTTTATCAAAATCTATAAATTTGCTTGTTGTAAAGACCTCACTATCTGTTGTTGGTGATAACAAAACGGGCACCTCGCACTTTCATATTAAACTATATAACTCTAAGCTTTTAAATAAATCCCTTATCTATTATAAGTTATGTTTATTGCCGACAAGTATATGAGAGATGGGTAATATCCTCCCAATTCCATTTATAAATTACTGTGCCAAAATAAAATAATAAATAACCTATTTATATCTTTCGATCTTCTATTTAAACGACAATGCTCACCGTCTAACAAGAAATCATTCGAGTAATTCTAGAAAAAGCCGTTAAGATTATCAAACCTTAAGTTTAAAAACAGAGTTGCAGGAAATACTTTCGGAACACCTTAGAAAAAATTAAAAATCTAGTATAAAATAAATAATTTTTAATGATAAATACAATATTAATATTAATTATTTTGTAAAGATTTAAGAAATAATTTCCTAAAGGATAACCTATGAGCAATATTGAATTTAAGAGACTGATAAGAGAAAATACAGTTAAAATAGTCTCCACACTTGGACCTGCTTCAAGTTCTAAGCAAATGCTTAGAAAGCTAATTAATGCTGGTGTAGATGTGTTTCGTTTAAATTTTTCACATGGAACTCACGATGAAAAACGAGAATTAGTAAAAAGAATAAGAGAAGTAGATGATTACGTGGGTATTTTATCTGATATTCAAGGTCCTAAGATAAGGGTTGGAAATTTTAAAGAAGATAAGGCATATAATCTAAATGTTGGGCAAGATGTTAAAATTTTTGAAAAAACGATGTTAGGTGATCAAGATCAATTTTCAGTTCCTTTACCTGGGTTCCTAAATTCAATGAATAAAGGAGATGTATTTTTCATCAATGATGGAATTATAAAAGTTCAAATTAAAGGAAAAGAGAAAGACCACTATATAGGAGAAGTTTTAGCTGGAGGCCTAATAAGTAATAGAAAAGGAGTTAATATCCCTTATGGAGAATTAAAGCAGAGAGTCCCTACTGAAAAAGATATAAAGGATCTAGAACTTATAGCTGAATTGGACACAGAATATTGTGCGATATCATTTGTTTCAACACCAGAAGATGTACTTCATGTTAAAAAATTGCTTGAAAATTATGGGAATAGGAAAATAAAACTTATTTCTAAAATCGAGCGCCCTATAGCATTGGAATATTTTGATAGTATTCTAGATGTTTCTGATGGTATTATGGTAGCCAGGGGCGATTTAGGAGTAGAAATTGATCCCGATCAAGTGCCCTTATGGCAGAAAGAAATGATTAAAAAAAGTAATAGAGAAGGTAAACCTATTATAGTTGCAACCCAAATGCTTGAATCTATGATAAATGCACCTATTCCAACGCGAGCTGAAGTTAATGATGTATTTAATGCCGTAATAGATGGAACAGATGCTGTTATGCTTTCTGCTGAGACTGCAGTAGGCAAATATCCCACAGATGCAGTTCAATATATGAATAAAATAGCATTTACTGCAAAAGAAAAAATGCCAGCAAGGATTCCTGATGAGTATGACTCTGATAGATTGACTCATACCCAAGTAATTGGACATGCAATTCACGCGTTAGCATCAGAAATGGAAGAGCTAAATTTTAGAGGAAAAATATTAGTTATTACACGTGGGGGAATTGGCGCAAGGATGATATCTAAATATAGACCTCCATTACCCATCATAGCAATTACACCTCATAAAAGAACTGCAAGAGAGTTAAATTTACTCTGGGGCGTACAACCTGTTCATATAGACAAAGTTGATTTTTACAAACTAGATGCTGAAGATATTATTGAGAAATCAGTTCAATTAGCTGTTGAAAAAGGTGCTCTTGATGAAAATGAACATGTCATTATTTTAGTCGTTTCTAGGAAATTTGAGAGGAGAGGGAATCTCATAGGATTTTATTATGTGGGAGAAATTTTAGAGAGAGCCTCCCAATAATATCCACAATTTCTTTATCTCAAAACCTCTTTATTAGATTTTATTATTTGATAATATTAGGAAATATCAATTTTATAAATAAAGAAACCGAATTAATTAATATTGTAATTATTTAATATTTTTAAAAAATAAAATTGATCAAGAAATGGAATCAGAAGGAAAATCTTCGACGAGAAAATTTTTAGTTTATGGAAGCCCTAGATTAAGCGCCGGAATCGTTTTAGATATTATAGATTTCGGGATCTTCTTTCTTTATATTACAGCATATGGACTTCATCCATTATTGCAAGGTGTCGCCATGGCAGTTGGTAAACTAAGCATAGCAGCAGGGCAATTTCTAATGGGATGGCTATCTGATAGTACAAAAACCAAATATGGACGGAGAAAGCCTTTCATAATATTCTATGCACCATTAACAGGAGTAGCTTTTATATGTGTACTCTTACCAATGTTATTTCTTCAAAATCCTGGGTATCTTCTTTTGTTCATATGGATTTTAATCTGGGATGGTGTTTTTCAATTTTCCTATGGTGGTTTAACAACCCCTTATCAATCATGGGTAGCTGAACAATTCGTTGTTAATGAAAGACCTAAAGCTTCTGCTTTTCAGAATCTGTTTAGTTTTATCGGAGCAGGCATCGGTATAGTATTTACGTTACTTGTGTTTCCGCCTTTAGTTGAGTCATTTCAAATAACCAATACAGTTGACTTGTCATTTATAATTATAATATTTGGATTTGCATTGTTATTACTCTCTCTTTTTTATATGTGTGCTTATGTTCTGCCAGTAGAGACAATTGAGGGTGCCCAAATGAGCTTTATTGAAGATTTGAAGAAAGTATTTAAAGATAGAAATTTCATGAATGTGTGTTGGCTCCAAGCTATTGCTTTTTTGGCAATTGGAATGATAACACCAATGGTATTAGGCTTTGCAACAATTGTATTGAAATTAGAAGGTATAACCTTATATCTTGCAGCGGTATGCTTGTTAGTAGGAATTATGGTATTTCTTTTTATGTGGAAAAAGTTTATTGATAAGAAAGGCAAAAAATCGACTTTTTCAATTATCCTAATGACTGGCGTCATAGTGTTACCTTTCACTTTAATAGGTCTCTTGCCGGGTGAAATAAACTTTTTAGTTGCGATAATTTTTGTTTTAGCAATCGCAGCGTTCATGGGAGGTTGGTATTTATTTCCATATATTTGGTTCGCAGATTTAGCTGAAGATGCAGAAGTGAAATCGGGAGAAACGGGGAGAAAAGCGGGACTATATGCTGGTTTTCCACAAATATTACTCAATATATTTCAAGCAATTGCGTTATTTATTACTGGATTTATATTGGGGTTACCTAATGTTCCAGGAAAAGAATTTTCTTGGGGTTATATCCTTTGGGGTCTATGGTGTTCTGGAATTATATTGATTGCTTATCTATTCACGAAAAAATTTATTATATTAGATTTTGACTGGGAGAAAGAGCGGGGCAAATAAATCTAAAAAAATATTTTATTATTTTTTTTTTCATTTTTGAAATCGTTAAATTATAAATGCAAAATTTAAAAAATTCATTTTTAGGAGATTATCTATTTGTTATTTTATTGGTTTGTTTATATCTCGGGAGTTGTAAAATTATTTTTCAAACTAATTAATAATAAAAAATAATTTTTGACTTCAGATTTTTTAATTTTTATAGTTTTAGAGCTTGAAATCCTTATTTTTTAACTATCGAAACATTTAAATATGGTAAATCACCTTTTGTAATATGATGATATGTAAAGAAATGGTTGACAAAGAAAAATTTACTGATAGAAAAATGAGGTTTTTAATAACTAAAATTCAAAAAACTGATATGATAACAATTAGAAAAATGAGGGAGATGTGAAAATTACATTGTTTGAAGATTATTTTGATAAATTTATGAATGAAGGTGGTTTTAACAGAGGATCCTTTAACAAAATCTCCATATCAAAAGAAGAATACGATAGACTTCTGGATTTAGCAGAGAAATATGAATTGCTTGCCACCGAACATAAACAAATCAAGTCAAGGAACGATGCTTTGCTTAAGGAACTTGACGATTTAAAAGAAGATGCTCGGAAATTTAAACAATTAGAAGAAGAAAAGGAAAAATTCCTTAATTCGCTTCTGAGAGTACAGGCAGATTTCGAAAATTACAAAAAAATGTCTGAGCGTGAGAACCAAAGATACAAATCGTATGTTAAGGAAAATATTCTCAAAAAATTAGTTCAGCATCACGACGATCTAATAAGGGCATTAAATATGTTGGAGATAATTGAGAATGGAGAATCTATTAAGAAAGGATTTGAGTTGTTAATAAAAAATTTTGAAAAACTACTTAAGGAAGAGGGCGTGGAAGCGTTGAATTGCGAAGGAGAAAAATTTGATCCATACAAGCACGAAGCGCTGATGACAGAAGAACGTAATGATATCCCTGAAAACACAATAATAGAAGAATTAGATAAAGGTTATTATTTAAATAACAAGATTCTAAGACCTGCAAAGGTCAAAATTTCAAAAAAACCAAAATCAAATTTAGAAAATTTAAAAGAAAAAAAAAATGAATAACAAAATTAAAAAAAAGGAGTGAAGAAAAATGGGAAAAATAATCGGTATTGATTTAGGAACTTCAAACTCAGCAGCTGCAGTATTAATCGGTGGAAAACCTACAATTATTCCAAGTGCTGAAGGGCTTACATTAGGAGGGAAGGCATTTCCTTCGGTTGTAGCTTTTACAAAAGATGGACAGAGATTAATTGGAGAGCCTGCTAGGAGACAAGCTGTTTCAAATCCAGATCGAACTATTACGGCGATTAAGAGGAAAATGGGGACATCTTATAAAGTTACTGTTGAAGGGAAAGATTATACCCCCCAAGAGATTTCTGCTATGATTCTAAGAAAAATTAAAGAAGATGCTAGTGCATATTTAGGCGAAGAAGTTACTGATGCAATAATCACTGTACCAGCATATTTTAACGATAATCAAAGACAAGCCACTAAAGACGCAGGAAAAATCGCTGGTTTAAATGTAAGGCGATTAATCAACGAACCAACAGCTGCAGCCGTAGCTTATGGTTTAGATAAGGATGATATTCAATTAAAAATTGCTGTTTTAGATCTTGGTGGAGGTACTTTTGATGTCACAATAATGGAGATGGCAAATAAAGTTTTTGAAGTGATTTCTACTGCCGGAGACACACAATTAGGGGGTACAGATATGGATAAAATCCTTGTTGAATACATAGTTTCAGAATTTCAGAAAGACCAAGGAGTTGATTTAAGAGGTGATTCCATGGCAGTACAACGTGTCAGAGAAGCCGCTGAAAAAGCAAAGATAGAATTATCAACTTCAATTACAACAGATATTAACTTGCCTTATATCACAGCAACTAGCGACGGGCCTAAACATCTTAACATGACTCTCACAAGAGCTAAATTGGAACAATTGATTGAACCTGTATTAAAGAGAATAGATGCCCCTATCCTAAAAGCACTAAGGGATGCGGGTATGGCAAGAGGAGGGGTTGATAAGATTATATTAGTTGGCGGACCTACAAGAATGCCTATTGTTCAAAAGAAATTCGAGGATTTATTAGGAAAAGTTCCTGAACGTAGCATTGATCCAATGGAATGTGTTGCTATTGGCGCTTCAATACAAGGTGGTGTTTTAACTGGTGAAGTCAAAGATTTGCTATTATTAGATGTCACACCATTGTCATTAGGAGTCGAAACGTTAGGCGGTGTATTTACTAAATTAATCGAAAGAAATACTACAATTCCTACTGCAAAAACGGAGGTTTTCTCAACAGCTACAGATAATCAACCAGCAGTCGAGATTCACGTATTACAAGGAGAAAGACCAAGAGCAGTTGACAATATAACGCTAGGAAAATTCCATTTAACTGGAATTCCACCAGCACCAAGAGGAGTACCTCAAATTGAAGTGTCATTTGATATTGACCAAAATGGTATATTAAACGTATCTGCGAAAGATAAAGGAACTGGACGAAGTCAGTCAATTACTATTACCGCATCCACAAAGATGGCTGATAATGAGATTGAGCAAAAAGTCCGTGAAGCGGAGATGCATGCTGAAGAAGATAGAAGATTTAAGGAGTTAACCGACGCAAAAAATCAAGGTGAAGCTTTGATCTATCAAACTGAAAAATTACTTAAGGAAAATGAAGCTATGATCGGTGATTTAAAAGATAAAATTTTACAAAAAATATCAGATCTTAGAGGAGCTATGGAAACTGATGATGCAAGCAGAATAAAAAGTGCTATGGAAGAATTACAACAATCCTTACATGAAATTTCAGCTCGAATGTATGGACAACAACAACCTGGACAAGGTGCTTATACTGGAGGCTACCAAGGAGCCCCACCTGGGGGAATGGGCGATTCAGCATATACCAATCAAGGCAAAACTCAGGATGAAATCGAAGAGGAAAAATTTCGAAGGGCTACTGGTCAGGACGATAATGTTGTAGATGCAGAGTATGAGTAATTCTAATTTTTTTTTAAATTATTTTATTTTTTTAATTTTTTAGAAGTTATGATTAATAAGAAGGGGCTGTAAAATATGGCAAAAGATTACTATAAGATTTTGGGAATTGATAAGAATGCTTCAAAGGAAGAAATCAAAAGAGCATTTCGTAAAATGGCTCGAAAATACCATCCAGATGTAAATCCAGACGAGCCTAAGTCTGGGGAAAAATTTAAGGAAGTTAATGAAGCTTATTCTATTTTAAGTGATGATAAAAAACGAGAAATGTTTGATAAGTTTGGTGTGGTAGATGGAGATCCATCTGCATATCAACAATGGAGTGGAGGATTTCCAGGAGGTGGAAAAGCATATCGTTCGCCAGATGGAACAACCTATTATTATTCAACCTCAGGAGCACCCGGTGGGTTTGACTTTAGTCAAATTTTTGGCAATCATAACAATTCTCGTAGCGGATCTGGTGGATTTGATTTTTTTAACGATTTAGGAGATATATTTGATGTATTTTCAAATAGAGGAGGAAGTACGAGAGCAAGATCAAGTCCTTTTAGAAATGTGCCAAGAGAAGGAGATGATTTACGCTATGATATGGAAATTGAATTCATGGATGCCTTTTATGGAGCAGAAAAAAGGATCCAATATAAAGATCCTATGAGTGGTCAAACTCAAAAATTAAAGGTAAAAATTCCAAGAGGAATCAAAGATGATCAAAAATTACGTCTTAAAGGAAAAGGGATGCCAGGAGAAAACGGAGGGGCTCTAGGGGATTTATATATTTCAGTACATGTGAAAAAGCATCCCGTATTTGAGAGGAGGGATGATGATTTATATGTAGTTCAAGAAGTTCCTTTTACCTCTGCTGCGCTTGGAGGTAAAATTCAGGTACCAGGTATAGAAAAAACTTTAAATGTTACAGTGCCAAAAGGAACGAATGACGCTTCAGTTTTAAGATTAAAAGATCAAGGATTTTATAAAATAAATTCTAATAAAAGAGGTAACCTTCTGGTTGAAATTAAAATTAAAGTTCCAAACAAATTGAATAAGACTCAAAAAGAATTATTGGATAAATTAAAACAAACTGGTTTATAGGAGTGTTATATAAGAAGTGATTTCTAAAAAAATAAAGCAAATCAATTTATGTCCAGAATGTGGAGGTACAATTATATCCATTCATGAGTCGGGAGACATTGTTTGTAGCCAATGTGGTTTAGTTTTAGATGAACGGTCAATAGATTTCTCCCATAGTGGTCGGAGAGCTTTTACTTCACAGGAAAAAAAACAGAGAGAAAGAACTGGTTCACCAATCTCAAGATTAGTGCCCGATTTGGGATTGACTACAGTTATAGATAAAAATAATATTAATAATCCAGATTTAAAAAGAGCTGCTAAATGGAATACTCGAATATCGTGGGAAAAAAGAAACCTATTAATCGCCTCTACTGAATTAAAGAGAATTTGTAGTAACTTAAACTTACCTGATTATATTAAAGAGGAAGCTATGCATCTTTATAAGCGAGCTTTTGAAAGAAAATTACTAAAAGGTAGATCTATTAACGGAATGGTCGCCGCATGTATATATTTTGCCATAAGAACGGAGAAGCTTCCAAGAACACTTCAAGAAGTTATAGGTGAAGCTTCAGTAGAAGCTAAGGAAGTAAGAAGATGTTTTAGCGCTTTAATAAGAGAATTAAAATTAAAAGTACCAAATACAGATCCAAGTGCACTTGTACCCAAATTTATCGTAGAAATGGGATTAGATGCAGAGATAGAAAGATTAACCGTGAATTTTTTAGAAACATTTAAATCAAAATTATCTAC
>JBHLQY010000041.1:8622-20154 GCA_048883105.1 Candidatus Thorarchaeota archaeon
GCTTCTGGCGGTGTATTAACATCCTTAGAACCTACTGTGATTAATGTAGGTTGCGTAATTTTATGCAATGAATCACGGATATCAAAATTTGCTAATGCTTTAAATTGATTAATATAATCTTTCAATTGAGGTGGATCCTCTGTATATACAATAAAATTCATATTTTTTTTGATACGTTCAAATAATTCATTGTCTCTCCTCAATTTTCTTTTAAAAGTATTTGTATAGATGAGACGAAAAACAAATTGGAGTTTTTCATCAAAACTCATTTTATCAAAATTGTTGTAAACTTCAATAGTTTGATTTAATTCAATTGGTTCGACATATGCCTCTGTTGCTAATAAAATTAAAGTTTTAACTCTCTTGGGATATTTTAGAACAAATTTTTGGGCAATCATTCCACCCATGCTTATTCCGCAGAGATGAACTTTTTGTTGAATATTCAAATGATCAAGAAGGTTTATAGTATCCTCAACATACATATCCATTGTGTATGGATAATCCGGTCGAGAGCTTTTTCCCGCACCTCGATTATCAAAAGCAATAACAGTCATTTTTTCTTTGAAAAATTCAATCTGATAATTCCAAGCTTCTAATTTTGTATTGGTACCGTGAATTAAAACGAGAAATTCACCCTTACCTACTTTTATATAATTTATTTCAATGTCATTATGCTTAAATATAGGGATTTTAAACCACCAAATTCACATTTTTCTAACTTTAATTATAATTTTATAACTTTTTTATATTTTGAGGATTAAATTATTTTTATGAAAGAAGATGTTATCATTATTGGAGCGGGTATTGGCGGATTAACTGCTGGAGCCCTACTTGCTCATGGAGGTCATAAAGTTACTGTTTTAGAGAAAAATAATTATATAGGAGGTGCTTGTAGTTCTTATGAAAAGCAGGGATATTTATTCGATCGAGCAGTTCATCTGTTTTCATCGGGATTAAATGGTCCGTTTGGAAAGATTTTTGATCGAGTAGGTTTAGATTACCTTAGATTTATAAAACACATTAACGAAAAAACAGCAATGAAAATATACAAGCAAGAGGGTTATTTTCCTCTTGATATTAATATAAATTCAATGTTAAAGACATTACAGTTAAGAAAAAGCAAGAAAGAAGTTAGTGATAGCACCAGAAGTAGCATGACAGGATTAAGAGACATAGGATTTACTAAAAACACAATGAAAGATATGGCGACAGTTATGACATCAATTATGACAATGACTAAGAAAAAAATAAACAAATTATACGAGGATGAATTAACGGTTACGCAATGGTTAAATCAATATACAGAGGATCCTTTTATTCATGGAATTTTCGCATTTTTGCTAGCTGGTATGTTTTGTATTGGTAATTCGAAAGCAAGTGCCGCTGAATTTATTCATTGCTTTAAAAAAGAGCTGACTTCTCAAGAAGGTTATCAGTATCCTATCGGCGGTGGGGCGCAATCTATTCCTAACGCTATTGCTAAAGTGATTAAACATTTTGGTGGTGAGATACTTACAAATTCTCCAGTAAAAAGTATTGTAATTAAAGGAAATAAAGCTCAGGGCGTAATAATTGGCGAGAAATTGATAGAAGCTCCAATAATCGTTTCGAATCTTTCAATTAAATGGACAATTCTTAATCTAGTTGGAAAAGATTTTCTTGAAAAAAAATATATAGAGAAAATAGAGAGCTTAACTCCTTCTTTATCTTCGATGACATTTAAACTTGCCTTAAAGAAACCGATGATTAAGAAATGGGGTTTTATTAATTGTTATCATCCAACTTTACACGATTGGGGAGATAAGTATGGTCCTGGAGCTCCCCTATCCACCGGATTTTTTGGACCTGTGTTAAGCAATATAGACCCAATTCTTGCTCCGAAAGGACACCAAACTGCAATATTTGGTACGCTCGTGCCTTCAAAAGGGCCAAATTGGGAGAGGTGGAGAGAAATTTATTGGGAAGACCTTCTTTCGTTCTTTCCAGACTTAGATCAAAAGCTTGATTTTGTAGAGATTTCTTATCCTAGAGATATTGTCGCTGCCACAGGAAAGCTAGAAGGACCAGTTGAAGGTCTAGGCTTGACACCTGCTCAAACCGGTAAGAATAAACCATCTTCTCTAATCCCTGGAATTAATGGATTGTATGTCGTTGGAGATACGGCAGGAAAGACGGCTCACGGAATTGGAACTCAACACGCTTGCGATAGCGGACTAAAATGCGCAGAAGCTATACTAGGAAATATTGAAATAAGTTCAATTTAAATAATAGTTTTTTGAGAGTCTCCTTCTACAACCGAATTTTTTATCCTTGTTAACATTTCTTCGTTCTTCATAGTTTCCTTTTTTTTACTTTTAACTAAGCTTAATATCTAATAATAATTGTTCTATGTTCTTTCATAAAAATTTAATTAAAATTATCGTCTAATCCTATATAAACCGCGGAAAAAGAGCTAGAGCATTTTTATATGCAATGGCCATTCGAGTCTCTGTATCGAAACCATCGTAGTTATCAAATCCTTCAATCATTACAGATGCCGCTCGTTCTGGGAGAAATGGGTAATCACTACCAAAAAGAATTTGTGATGGATCTACTAATTCTTGGAGGGAACGAAGCGCATAACTTGTACTTGATACTGCAGTATCGTAATAGAAGCGCTTAAGATAATCTATTAATTTTTTTTTCCCAAAAGAAATTCGCCACGCTATATATGGGACTGTGCCTCCAGCATGCGATAAGATAAATCGAATATCTGGATATTTTTTTATTGTGCTTCCATGTATTAAATTCGCTACTGCCCTTGTTGTATCGAATACATATTCTAAAACGGCAGCATTAAAGTTAGGCATAGGTTGTTTATCGGACGGAGGAGAATTAGGGTGGATTAATACAACTGCTTTCCGTCGATTCAATTCTGAAAAGAGATCACTGAATTTAGGATCACCAATATATTTGCCATTAATGTTACTAAGTAGAGCAACCCCATCTAAATTTAAAGTGTCCAAGGCATATTCTAACTCTAGAAGAGACTTTTTTACACTAGGCAAGGGTAACGAAGCAAAAGCACCAAACCTCTGTGGATATTTGTTTACTAAATTAGCGGAGAACTCGTTACAACGGCGTGCCAGATCTTGCGCAAAATCACTATCTCCAAAATAAATACCTGGTGCAGAAATAGATGTAATAGCTGCTGTGATGCCTTGCCTATCCATAAACGTAAGACTGCTTTCTATGTCCCATTTAGGAAAAGATACACCATCTACAGAAGTGACACCAATAGTAGCTAGAGAAGAAAGATATTCTGGAGGGATTATGTGATGATGAATATCAATTCTATTCAGTTTTATTGCCATTGCCTAACTTCTCTCTTTTTATTCTCTTTGGATTTTTCTTAGCTGTGTAATAACTAAATTAGAAATATAAGTGGAAAATATAAGTTTTTTTATTAAATGAATTAAGTTTTATAGAAAAATTAAAAAGTATAGTAAATAAATTTTCATTACTAAATAGTTGAATATTGATTACCATTATTATAATAAAATGAGACATCCATAGAAATAAATAATATTTAATTATGAAATAAATGAGACTAGATTATATTGTTAAAAAAAATGCCAGAAGTAAACAAGATAAGGTCGCTCTTGTTGATGTAATGGCAGGAGAAAATTTTATTACATACGGAGAATACAATCAAAGATGCATTAATTTCGCTAATTATGTTATTAACGATTTTAAAATCAATCCTGATGAAAGAATCGCCCTTTTATTAGAAAATAGCATAGAAATTTGCGTAGCTTATTACAGCATCCCAAAAACTTCGGCAATTACGGTGCCTTTAAATTTTTTTATGGCAAAAAGAGAGCTAGAATACTGTATAAACGATTGCAAACCAGTTATGTTAATATATGGAAATAATTTTGCAGATGACATAAATTACTATAAAGAAAATTGTCCTTCGATTAAAGAATATATATCAGAACAACGATTTAACGAGTTATGCCAAAAATCATTTGAAGGCAAAAGACTTAAGCCTCCTAGAAGACTTTATGAGGAAGATATAGCTTTCATTGCTTATACTGGAGGGACTACAGGTTTCCCTAAAGGTGTGATGTTAACTCATGCAGGATTATTTAATAATATGATGAGTAGCGGAGAGTCAGTTATTGAATCTATCCATGAAGATTCAAATATTCTTAAAGAAGATGCATTAGACATGCTAGAACATACTATTCTTATTCCTATTCCTATTTTTCATTTAGCTGCAATGTTGGTTTTTCTTATGTCATCATTTGTTGGATATACTATTTATTTACATAAAGGGTTTAAAGCAGATAAAGTAGTAAAATCGATAGATAAATATAAAATCAACCATCTTGCCTGTGTTCCTACAAATATTATCTCGCTTCTAGAGTTTTTAGAATCAGACAGAGGAGGGGATTATGATTTAAGCAGTTTAACCGCTTTAACATATGGAGCCGCACCGATATCTCCAAAGGTTTTATCAAAAATTATGGAAATATTACCCAATACTAAATTTCGGCAAGCATATGGACAAACAGAGTATTCACCTGTTATTACTCAATTGACTAGTGAAGATCATGAACTAGCAAAAAAATATCCCGAGATTCTAAAGAGCGGCGGGCGTCCTCAATATGGTACCGAAGTCATTATTGTTGATAAAAATGGAAATTTCCTTCCTAAAGGTGAAATTGGTGAAGTTATTGCATCGGGAAAATCAATTATGAGAGGATATTGGAATAAGGAAAAATTAACCCAAAAAACTATTCGAAAGATTTTTGGGAAAAACTGGTTATTTACGGGAGATATAGGATATATAAAAGAAATTAACGGTAAAGATTACTTATTCTTGACAGATAGAGCTAAGGATATGATAGTTAGTGGAGGAGAAAATATATATCCTAAAGAAATTGAAAATGTTATCTATCAATTTGATGGCGTTAAAATGTGTGCTGTAATTGGTGTGCCAAGTGAAAAATGGGGTGAAGCGGTAGTGGCTTTAATTGTCCCGAAAAAAGGAGCAAATTTGAAAGGAGAACAAATAATAGAATATTGTGGGGAACATCTTGCTGGCTATAAAAAGCCAAAAAAAGTAATATTTAGAGATGACTTTCCGGTTAGTGCTCAGGGAAAAATTTTAAAAAGAGTGTTAAAAGATGAATTCTGGAAAGGAAAAGATCGGCATATACATTAAAAACATCAAAATATAATCTAATTCTCTAAAGACTCAGTTTTTCTATATATTCCTTTTTGAATAATATATTTCATGATCTCATCTGTACCTGCACCTATTCGTAAAAGTCTCACATCTCGTGCACTTCTTTCCACTGGATATTTATTTGTATATCCAATCCCTCCTAAAATTTGAATTGCATCATCGCATATTTTAAATGCATTTGTACATGCGAAGAGCTTAGCCATAGCAGCTAATTCTCCATCTTCCATATGATTTAACGATTTTTGTAATAAGGCTTTCCCGGCTTCAAAGTTTGTAACCATTTCAGCAACTTTGAAACTAATACCTTCAAATTCGCAGATTGGTCTTTTAAATTGAACCCTTTCTTTAGAATATTGGATAGCTACATCTATTGCCCTTTTAGCCACGGCTAATGCTTGGACGGATACTGCTACCCGTTCAGGTCCCAACATCACTTGCATACTCGAAATTGCCGCAGTTTTACCTATTTTAGTATCATCTAATGTTGGTTTTATTTCCTTATAAAAGAGAACGTTTTCTTTAGGGACTCTAACGTTATTGAATTTCATATGCCCTAAATGTAATCCGTGGAGGCCCATCAATTGATACTCTTCAATAACTTCAAATCCTTCCCAATCAGACTGTACAATAAAGGCTCCATTTCGACCATATACCACGAGAATATCAGCTATGCTTCCATTAGTAATAAACCTTTTTTCACCATTTAAAATGAAATCCTCACTCATATCATCTTTTTTGAATATTGTTTTCATTCTAGATAAGTCACTCCCAGCCTCTGGCTCAGTAAAGCAAAAGCATCCTATTTTTTCGCCTTTTAGCAGGGGATCAATATATTTGCGTAGTAGTTTAGTTTTACCAAACATACGAATTAAAAGTGCTGGATATGTGGATGCTAAACGGCTCATGTCAATTGGTAAACTATAATAACAAATTGCTTCAGACACCAATAATTCTTGCGTAAATGAACCTGAACGCCCACCAAACCTTTTCGGGAAAGTAATTCCGATTAATCCTTTTTTGCCCATTGGTCTTATAACATCCCATATCTCCTTTTTACCTTGTTCAATATCGTCGACATATGGTGCAACTTCGTTCAAAGTAAATTCATCAATTTCGGTCTTGAATGCTAAGTCCTCTTCGCTTAAATTTGAAAACATGCTTTCCATAATAAAAATCAACTCTATTTATATTTTTAATAAAAAAAGATAAAATAATTTTTGAATTACAAATTAAATATTTTTATTTTATCTTTGTTCAATTACAATTCCATTGCCACGGGCTGGATATAGCTATTTTTCTTTATTTAGGTTTCTTTGCCTGAGATATAAAATCCAGAATCTGCTATATCATTAGGATCAAATGCTTTTTTAATCTTCCTAAGCCAATGGTGATAATTCATCATATGAGGGCCAAAGAGGTCATGCATGCGGTCTCCTTCTACAAAAAAAGGAGCACCAAGATGGTTAAGCAAGTCATATTGATTACTTGCATCCATATATTCTGCCATTCCTGCAACGCTGTGCTCGTCTGTTTGATCAAACATGGTGGGTGATTCTACGTGAAAATAATGTCCTGATTCATATGAGGTCATCCATACACCATCTCCGGAATCATTCCCTATAACCCCTTTTTCTATATATTTCTTCTTCAATGGAATTCCTTTTTTTGTAGTTTCAAGACATACTGAAGCAGTATCACATTGGCCCTTTGACGATTGAAAGGCACCTGTCGCGATAAATCCATGAAGTCCTAAATTTGAACGTAAAGCTTCAGCGTAAAAAATTGGTTTAGGGGTATATTTTGTGCCGATAATATCTTTTAATTTTAATTCTTCCAATAACATTTCCATGACTTTCTGTTTATAATCATATTCACGCTTAGTCCTAGCCGTTATAATTACAACTAACGGAGCTTTCAGACTAATAATTGCCCTTTTATCTAGTAAATCTTCAATGCTAAATGCAAACATAGCAGATACAGCAAGCCCCGAGAGATGACTACATAAGAAAGAGATTTCCTCCTCCTCAACTCTTAATATAGCTTTTTCAAGTGCATCATAAGTTCTACAACCCATAACATATATTCTCATAAAGTTAGGAATCTCAAAATCATAATTTGGAGAATTTCCTTTCAATTTGAAATCAGTGCTACATGGATAAGGAAATAGTTTAATTGCCACTCTAGTAAATATTCCAATACCCGATTTAGCACCTGCCCACCCACGCATTATTCCTCTAAGACTAGGCCCTGGGCCATCACCATTAAACCAATCTGAATAATTCTTTAATCCAAGCGCACCTAACCTTAAGATTTCACCGTCGGGCAACACCCACTCAACACCCAAAACATTTCGAGCACTGTGGCCTGTTTGAGGAGATGTAAATCCAGGACCACACATAGAGGTCGCACTTGCAAGTGGAGATACTTGTGGTCCAGCACCAGGCATATGACAATTTAAGCCATATTTCATTATTTCTACTTGTAATTGTGCGCCACTTACATAAGGCTCTACAACTGCATATAGATTTTTTTCATCAATCTTCACAATTCTATTCATTCTGCGAAGATCTACGATAATTGAATTATCTGTAGAGGGTTGATTCCATGGACCTAATCCTGTTGATTGAGCTTTAAATTGAATTCCATATTTATTACATAATTTTACAATCTTTTGAACTTCCTCTGTTGAAGAAGGTAAAACCACTGCTTTAGGTACAGGAGAAAACGGTATTGGCTCTTTATCTTCCATATAATTAACAAATTCCATACACCAATTATATGCATAAGCGTTTGTCATAACTTCGCCATCACTAATATTCTCAGGTCCAACTACATCTTGAAATTCTTTAAGAACTTGTTCTTCTAACACTATTTAAGCCACCTCCGCCATTGCTTTTTTTAACTTATCAGGCTCTAAACCTAAGGACATCAATATAAGTTCGCTAATATCGTAATATTTCAGTTTAGAACCACTTTCTCCAATTCCATCTTGTAAATTTGTGGAACAAAATGGACATGCTGATACTAATGCATCGGCTTTAGTATCTTCAGCTTCTTCTATTCTGGTTTTGGCACTATTTAATGCTAATTCAGGGAATGCTGATTTAACACCCGCACCAGCTCCACAACAATAAGCATATTCTTTAATCCTTTCCATCTCTACAAATTTTAAACCAGGAATCTTATTTAGGATATTCCTTGGAGCATCATATATCCCTTTTGATCCCGTTCTTTTAGGTTTTGGGGGTACATTAATAGAAATCAATGGCATCAAATCCACAACTTTACCATCCCATTTTTCATATCTTTCTGCATTTCTTCCTAAATGACACGGATCGTGGTAGGTTACTGTTAAGGGAATTTCATTTGTTAATTTTAGTTGCCCGGTTTCAAGCAGTTCATCAAAAAATTCGACAGTATGTAATACTCTAAAATTATATTCTCCATACAAAGCATAATCCACTTTAAAGGTGTCATAACATCCAGCACAACTAAAAATTATAGTGTCAATGCCTTTTTCTTCGATTACATGTAAGTTTCGATTTAATATCTCTTTAAAAGTTTTAATATCTCCAGTTCGCAAGATTGGGCTACCGCAACAAATCTCTTCGTCTTGTAAGACATTAAATGGAACACCAGCGGTGTTTAAAATCTGGGCAGTAGCAATAGCCATTTCTTTTCTTCTATAGGAAGATGTACATCCTACAAAATATAATAACTTGGCGTTGGGATCAATCATGATGTCATCAGGTAACCAGTCCAATCTTTTCTCATGGGGTTCATTATAAGGATTATTTACTTTTTTCACGGCTTCAATATATTCTTTTTGTTTAGGCATAGGTCCAACTCCAGCTTCTACCAGTTTTTCTCTTAATTTCATCATAATTTCTAATGGTTCTAGATTGTTTAGAAATTTACATGAAACAGCACAGCTTCCACATTCTGGACATTTATAAACAATATCTCGTAATTCTTCAGATGGTTTAATTCTGCCCATTTCTAACGCTAAAGCTAAAATAATCTTTCCACCCCCACTATAAGGATGAAAATTATACATATCAATAGCGGGACATGCAGTGGCATATTTCTGAGATTTAATAGTTACCTGCGGAATCCATTTACATATAGAACAACGTACACAACGTTTAATCATTTTTTGATATTCTTCTTCTTCCATTCTTATCATCTGAACTTTTTATTTATGTAATTAAATTATTTATTTTGAAATTTATTCTTAAAGAAGTTAATCAATATCATCAAAACATAAAACTCCAGGATTTAAAACATTATTAGGGTCAAAAATCTTTTTTACTTTCTTTAAAGCAATTTCAGTTTGATCGCTATGTCGTTTATATACTTCTTTTGCCCACAGACCATAGGGACGATTGAAGAAAGCTCCAGAATCCATTAAATTTTTGCTAATTTTTAGAAATTTCTCTTTAATATTTGTTACTGCTTCAATATCATTAGGATCATAAAATAGATCAAATTCACAGTGATATGAAGTTCCTTGGTTTATAGCTTGAATATAAATCCCTAAATCTTCTTGAAATTCAGTTTCTACCATTGATATAAATTCGGGAATTCTCTCGAAATTAGAAAGAAAGAAAACATCCTGATAACTTCCTTTTAACCTCATTTTCCATGGTTCTGATGTAGATTCACTCACACATTTTAAAATCTCATTATCATTGATTTTATTAATGAATTTTCTATTTTCTAAATGGAGCTCTCTAATAATCTTATTTACATCACCCTCTAAATATTTTAATTTATCATTTGCTAATTTTCCTCTCCCGGCGATAATAAAGATTAAATTCCACTTGGATAGAGTTTTTGCTAAATTTAAAATTTCTAGTGATTTATTTTTTACTAAACAAGCTAAATTCAAATTATTTAAAATAAAGATCTCATTGCATAATCGATATTTAATTAATTCATGTTGAAGATCCATTAATTCTTGAATATTATCTGATTGTAAATGAAAAACATTTTGAATTGTTGGAATTAATTCTAATTTAAGTGTTGCCCATGTAACTATTCCTAAACTTCCTTGAGCACCTTGAATTACTCTAAATGGACTAAATTGTGTTGGACCCATAGGATTTACATGAGCCTGTCCAACTTCTTGTAGCTCATTAATTGTTCCTGGTCCTGCAGCGGTTCCCGTTCTGAATAGATCCCCCGTTCCAAATATTACTTCAGTACATAAAAGAGGGTCGGAGCTATCCCAATGATATCTAGGAATTGTAATTGGCTCTCTTTCTAGGGCACTTGCGACAACAGATTTATATTCTTTTGGATGTAATGGATGTAATAATCTTAATCCATGCTCTTTAAGCGTTGAAATTAAATCCCCAAAAGTAACTCCTGGTTCTACCATAACAACCCTATTTTTTCTATCAATGGATAGAATTTTTTTCATTTTTGAAAGATCTAATATTACTGTATTACTTCGATGAGGTAAAGTGTCTCCATGGTGTCGAAGGCCCGTACTTGAGCTTATGGGGATAACTGAAAATTTTTCATTATTAGCAAGTTTTAAGATTTCTTCTATTTCTTTTGGATTCGATGGCCAAACAACACTGTTAGGCATTTTTCCTGGAAAAAAACTCATATCCTCTGAATAACTATTTAGTACATCTGGGTTATTTGAGATGCTTTTAGAGCCACAAATCTTTTCTAACATTTGAAAAATTTTATCACCATTCAATTTAGAACCCCCTCTCACGTTTTTTTTAAATTTAACTCAAATATGATTATAAAACCTAAAATTAATAAATTTATGGGCTTTTCATTAATAGTTTTAAATTAATTCTTATTAATAATAAATACTATCTTTTATATTATTTTAAAAAAAATTTAGTGATTAAACTGAAAACTTATGATTTTGTAATCGTTGATGGAAGTCATGTAAGCCACTTCAAATAACATTTATATAATACAGAAATATAAGTCTAGTAATCTAATAATAAATTCAAATTATATTTAATCATAAGGAGGGAACAAAAAATTGAATACATATGATATAATTATTGTTGGAGGTGGACCCGGTGGCTCTATGGCTGCTAAAACTGCCGCGGAATTAGGTTTGAAAACAATATTTTTTGAACGCGGGCGTAAACCCGGAGAAAAAAATTCATCTGGATCTGGTTTAGGACCCCGTATGTGGAAGGATTTCCCAGATATGATGAAAGAGCTAACCCCAGAAAAATGTCCTTCTATGAGAGCGGGATCTGCTGCTCGGTTATATTTTGTTAATAAAGAGAGTAGAGTTGCTGGTTATGTAATGTACC
>JBHLQY010000042.1:0-19738 GCA_048883105.1 Candidatus Thorarchaeota archaeon
AAAATAAATATGGAATATCTCGTCCTTGTTCTACTGTTAAATATGGTAAAGGAATGAAAAACATCACAACAAAAGTAGTAACGCTCACGCTAAGAGCTATAATTATAAAATATATTCTACTTATCGGATGATTTTCAGCAATTTTATCCGATAACTTAGCAAGAAAAAATTGACCAATTAATCCCCCAGTTAAACCAAATACAATTAAAAAAAGACCAGTAAAAACTGGAGAAAGGTTATGAGGTTCAGTCTGAATATAAGGTAAAACTAATAAATAGAGGCTACCCATAAGAATATTCGTTGAAATACCTTCAATTAACGCAACAACATTAGTTTTACTGAGCATTGTCTTTTTCATTGTTGTTCGGTCTATTTGAAAATCATATTCGATGGAATCATCTTTAAGAATGTGTATTAGTTCTTCTTGTTGACTTCCTCTTTTAGGTTCGCTAACATGAATAAAAAAGATAAAACCGGCTATGATAATTGATATCCCTATCCACCAAAAGTAAAGCCTCCAATATCCGTATTGGACAAAAGCAGAAGCCATTAAAAAACCAAATGTAGTAAATAAACCCATCATAATCCCCATGGCTCCAAAAAATCGTGATCTATAATCTTTTGGAACAATATCATTTGAGATGGAAACAATAGAAGGCCAACTGCCTCCAGAAAAAAAAGCAAAAATTAACACATATACTAAAAAATAGAGCCAAGTCTCAAAACCTTTTCCTTCAACTGCAAATCCAAGCATCATCATGCTAAAACCTCTAAATAGTGATATAAAAAAAATTATTTTCGTTCGGTTAAATCTGTCGATCAAAATCCCAAAAATAACCCCTCCGAGTGATGCTATCCAAAATAACGAGGCAACTAAAATTCCTATTTCTAGTGCGTGATATGGATCATTAGGCCATATTATAAATGATAATGGCACAACAAGTACAATAAATCCTCCAAAAGCCAAACTTTGGAAGCCCGCTAACAAAAACATAGACCAAAAATGGCGGCTTATGGAAAATTTAGAATTATTTAAAGAGTTTGAAGTACTCATGATTTCGGTTATTAAATTAAAAAAATCCGTTTGAATTGTTAAATGAGATTTTAAATTTGAATATATTGAATTTGAATTTTTTACAAAACATTGTAAATTAATCAGACTTGTTTTGTTGTGTTTTTAAAATCTCGGCTCGTTGTTCAAGAATTTTTTTGATTGTTAGTGAATCATTGTGAAACCATTTTAATGCAAGCGTCCATAGGATAATCCCAGGTATAATACATAACACAATTATCGTTATTACAAATTGATAATTTGTTCCTGATATTACTAATAGAATTCCCACAATTACAGGTCCGATACCACGTCCCATTGATTCCAAGAATTGATTCCAAGAAATTATTTGCCCTTGAGCTTCGGGAAGATTAATCTCCTGTAAAATTGGTGCTTGATTGACAATATAAAGAGAGAAGATTGAGCGAGAACTAAAATAAAATGCTCCCATAACCCAAATAATTGGCAAAGACATTAAATAAGAAACATTTTTCCCTTGCTCTACTGTTAAGTGTGGTAAAGGAAGAAAGAAAATTAATACAAACATAATCAAACCTCCAACAATAGAGAATACTATTATTGGCAATCTTATTATTGGCTTTTCTTTAGCTAGTTTATCGCATAACCTTGCTAGTATAATTGTCCCTAATAATCCGCCAGTTAAACCGAAAATTACTAAAAAAACACTAGTCGAAAATGGGGATATATTGTGAGGTGGGCTCTGAACGTATGGTAAAATCAAGATTATTAAACTCCCCATAAGAATCATAGTAAAAATCCCTTCAACTAGTGCTACTTTGTTTGTTTTGCTAAGCATAGTTTTCCTCATCGTTGATCTATCAATTTGGAAGTCGTATTCAATTGAATCATCTTGAAGAATATCCATTAATTCCTCACGCTGAGAACCTCTCTTAGGTTCTTTATTATGTAGTCCGAAGATAAAACCCATAATCAAGATGCATGAGCCAACTCCTATGAAAAATTGCCTCCAGAATCCATTTTGCACTAAATAACTCGCAATTAAAAAACCTAATACAGTAGAAATTGTTCTCATTATTTGATAATACCCGAAAAATCGAGATCGTTGATGATATGGGACGGCATCGTGAGAAATGGAGACTACCGCAGGCCATGATCCGCCCGCAAATACACCAAAAATAAATGTGAAAAAAACAAAGTACATCCATGTTTCTAATCCCCTCCCTACAAAAGCAAATCCCAGCATAATCATTGAACCCCCTCTAAAGAAAGAAATAATAATTATTATTGTTTTACGAGAATATTTATCAATAAACCTTCCAAATACCAAACCTGCTAAAGAATCACTCCAAAATAATATTGTAATTAGAATACCCATCTCAATTGCATGATATGCATCGCTTGGCCACATTAATAAAGATAAAGGAACTATTAAGATAATTATACCTCCAAACGAAATATGCTGAAAACCATTTAATAAAAATAAAGGCCAAAATGTTTTAGTAAGTGAAATCTCAGAATATTCTGAATTTGGTTTAGTCATAAAAAAAAATATTTTATTGGTAGATGTGAAAATGAGATCTACAATTTTAACATATTGAAATGACAGATCAGTATATTTCTAAGTTAATAATAACTTAGGTTTGAAACTTTTAAAAGAAAAAGATAATTAATAATTATAAAATTAATTCTAATCGAAGCGTCTAATTTTGGTTGTAGAATTGGATCCAATCTCTCAACTCTCAGGATTACTGGCCTTTATTCAAAGTTTATTTTCGCTTACTCTTGGAGCAATTATTCTTCATAAGGCAATTAGAAAAAGAGAAAAAATGCTTTTTTATTTCTTTTTCGCTGTAATTTTCATAATGTCGCCATGGTACCCCAGTGGATTTGGATACGTATATTGGTTATTCACTGGCAATGTTTTTTCTTATCAAGTATATGTTTTAATGGGAACGATATTTATACCAGTTGCACTTATAGCTTGGCTTGAAATCTATATGTCAACTTTACATCCAAAGAAAAAAAAATTGGTTTTAATCTGTTTTACAATTTTATTCATAATATTCTATATTTACCTTTTCTATTTTCTATTTTTTGCTCCTGATGCCCCTATTATTAACATGATCGGAATTCAACATAAACCTAATGACATAACATATAGAAGTTTTGTTATAATTTTTTTGGCATTTTGTATCGTAGTAACTCTTTTTACTGGCATAAATTTTTCTATTATATCTATGAATGTAATAGATAATCCCACAGTTATTTGGAAAGGTAGATTTCTGTTAATTTCATTTATTTTATTTCCAATCGGGGCATTTGGTGACGCATTAATCGAATATGGTGCAGTAGATTTAATAATATTTAGAACAATTATAGTGCTTTCAATGATATTTTATTACATCGGATTTTTAATGCCTAAGTGGATGAAAAAAATTCTATCATTAGAATGATCTTATTGTCTAAACTCTAAAACCTAACTGACTTCTTTTTTTTTATTAACTTTTTACTGAAATTTTAATACGATTGTTAATAGTTTAATACTTCAGAAAGTATGAAATAGTTGATTATCTTTAAAAATAAAATTATAATTTTAATTGTATAAATATCTATTTGAATAAACGATATATATCGATATAGAGCTATAGAATAATATTTGAATTTGAAATGGCAAGTCACGATCAAAAAATAATCGAAAAACTTCGTTCGCGCTCATTTCGTGGAGTTATTTTTGATTTTGATGGTACATTGTTGGATATTATGGAACCCCTTCAAAAATCAATTGAAGAAGTTCTTAATGAAAAAAACATCCAAACTGACATGGACCTTACAATACGAGAAATTGGAGCTACATTGCAATCAATCCAAGGGTATCCTATACCCAAAATATTACTTCAATCATATGAAATTTTCAATGCTATAACTACTTTGAATAATTTAACATATCTGAAAAAATTTCGTATCGCATTGAAAATCTTTGGAAAATACCAGCAATACTCAAAAGAAGCAACGATATTTCCTGGCTCCAAAGAACTAATTTCTTTTCTTAAGAAAAATTGTATTCTTTTTGTAGTGTCTCATAATCAAACAAGAAGTATTATAGAAACTTTAGAAAAAGAAGAAATTGATCATTATTTCAAAGAAATATATGGCGCAGATAAGCTTCCCGCATTAAAACCACACCCAGATGCTTTTCTCCCTATTCTGGAGCAATATGAAAAGGTTAAAGGATCTGAGTGGGTGGTATTTGGAGATATGCCAACTGATATTGAAGCAGGAAAAGAGGCAGGAATATGTACCATTGGTATCGCAAGTGGTATAAGTAAAAAAGAAGTCTTAGCTGAATACCAGCCAGATTTATTGATTGATTCGATAATAGAATTATTAGATCTTATTGGGATTAAACATGGTCATATTTCAAATTCAAAAGTTCAAGCTTCGTTAAAAATAAAATCGTAAGAGGTTAAAAATTATGGAAATACCTAAGTCAGATTTAAAAGCACATGAAGAAGAATTAAAAAAAGACAAAGTAAAATATGAAATTGAAGCAAAAGAGCCAGAGGAACTTCTCTATAAAAAGAAAACGCATAATTGGATTTATAAAATCTTAAAGTTAAACCCTATTGACCCTATCAACAATTTTATACGTTCCATTCTAGATAAGCTCACTATACAAGAGGAAGCTGACGAATTTCAATGGTGGATTGCTTATGGAATATGGTGTAAAGCAGCGATGCGTCTATTTTGGAACTATCGCGTAGAAGGTCCAATTTCTCCCGAGCATGGTGGTGCCGTAATAGTATCAAATCATAATTCCCATTTAGATCCATTCTTCGTTGGTGGAGCGGTCTATAAACCAATTAGATGGATGTCCAAAAAAGAAAACTTTAAAACACCTTTAGTAACAACTCTTTTCAAAAATTTGGGTGCTTTTGAGCTTGATCGTGATAACCCAGATAAAGGTTTTGAAACAGCGAGGGAATTACTTAAAGATGGACAGTATATAGGTGTATTTCCTGAGGGCACGCGTTCTGAAGATGGAACAGTTCAAGAATTTCGTACTGGAGCTATCAGACTTGCACTTGAAATGGGCGTACCGATAGTACCATGCGCAGTTATCGGATCTCGTGATGCGCTTCCAAAGGGCAAGTTAGTAATGAAACCAACTAAAGTAACTTGTCGTCGCGGAGAACCAATTTATTATTGGGATTATTACGGTAGGGAAGTTTCTTACCCTGAAATCCGAAAATTGACTGATGAATTACGACAAATCATAATTGACTTATACGAAGGCAATGATGAGAAGTCAAAAGAACTTTCAATAGGATACCCTGAAGATATGGAAGATAAGCCAAAATCAAGTGGATTTAAAAAATTTTTTAAAAATATTCAACACAATATTTTATGGGGTATTGACGATTTTTGGTTTGCGCTTCTTAAAAGTCTAGAGATGATAGGTGCACGAGACGCATTTACGAAGCCTATTTATGGCTTCACGGGTACAATATTAACAGCTTATACTGACCTCATTAATCCAATTAAAGCGATTGATTTTGATAAACATATTCCTAAGGAAGGCGGAGCTCTTATTGCAAGTGGCCATAATTCAGAGTGGGACGTACTAATGCTTCCTTTAGCCATATGGCAAAACGGACGTCGACAATTATATCAAATGGCAAAGGAGTCTTTATTCAAAATACCAGTTGTAAACGCATGGGTTAGAACACATCTTGCATTCCCACTAAGGAGAGGAGAACACGATATAAGCTCTTATAATACTGGTAAAGATCTATTAGAAGCAGGTGAGCTTGTTGTCGTTTATCCTGAAGGAACAACAAATCCAGGTGGTGGAGTACTACTAGAAGGACATACTGGAGCAATTCGCTTGGCAATTGAGGCAAAAGTACCCATTATCCCAGTTGGAGCGACAGGTTCCGAAAATATATATCCAAAACACGCTAAAATGTTAAATTTCGGAAAAGGATGTATATTTAAAGCTGGTGAGCCTTTCATGGAACATTCAAAATATTTCGATCAGCCAATGCCAAGTTATGACGAGCTGAAAAGGCTAACTAATAATATGATGGCCAAAATAAAGGACTTAATGTTTTATAACAACCCAAACGTCTAAATTCAATAGGATCCAAATAAAATGCAATCAACCACGCAAAGTTCTCTTAAAAAAATTAAAGTTGGTATACCCCGGGCTCTCCATTATTTCAAATTCTTTCCATTCTGGAAGAAATTATTTGATGAGTTAGATGTTGAGATAATACTTAGCACACCAACTAATAAAAAAATCGTTGAAGTAGGTGTTATGCATGGATTCGGAGAACTTTGTCTACCTATAAAAGTATATTACGGTCACGCTCTCAAATTAATAAATGAACATCCTGATTTAGACTTTTTATTTGTTCCGAGATATGTTTCTGAGTTGAAGGAATCTTTCTTCTGTCCTAAATGGATTTCTCTTCCCGATGTTATTAAAATCTTGCCAAATTGTCCAAAATTATTAAATTTCGAAGTAAATGTGAAGGAATTTCCAATTGCTACGGCAGTAATAGAACTTGGTAAGCAATTAGGAAAAAATCGGTCCACTTCTTTAGATGCTTATAAAAAAGCTCAAAAATATTATTATGAATATTTAGAGTTCTTAAGGAAAGGAGCGTCAGTCAATCATGCTCTAAGGTTAGTTTTGAGAGACCTTCCTTTCAAATTGCCAAAAAGAAAAAGTAAATATAATACTAAATTCCTCTTATTGGGGCATGCTTACAATCTCTTTGATACTTATGTAAATTTAGATTTCGTGAAAAAATTGAACGATCAAGATGTTCAGGTTATAACTATTGAAAACTTGCCCGAACACATCTTTAAGGATCCTGTAATCGTCAATAAGAAGCTTCTTAATTATTGGCGCCATGAAGAAGAAATCATGCAGGCAATCAGATATTTTTTAACAAAGGGACGCAATGAAATTGATGGAGTCATCTTCCTTATAAGCTTTGCATGTGGTCCGGATAGCCTTATATCAGAATTAATAATGCGTGACATGAAGGCTGTTGGAATTCCATACCTCGCCATAATAATAGACGAACACAGTGGAGATGCAGGTCTCCTCACGAGAATCGAGTCCTTCACAGATATGATTAAAAGAAAAAAGCAAAAATTTAAGGTAGCATCCAAACAAAAAATTGAACCAATGATAAAAGTATCATAGGAGGGATAAAGTTTAAGATGTTAGTTTCATTTCCAAATATGGGTCCAAATTGGGTGGCTTTCAAGACATTAATTGAAAATATGGATGTACCTGTAATTTTGCCTGATCCTACTAATCGAGAGGCAATAAAAATAGGTGTAAAATATAGCCCTGAGTTTGTTTGCTTTCCTTTTAAAGCAACACTCGGAGATTTTAAAAATGCACTTGACAAGGGAGCGGATACATTGATAATGGCTATTGATTGTGGCCCATGTCGATTTGGGTTTTATGCGAGCGTTCAGGAGAGGCTTTTAAGAGAAATGGGTTACAAAAACTTCAGACTAATCCCCCTTGACCAGGCGGATCTTCTCGAATTTAAATGGGTTAAATTATTATTTAAGATTGGCCCGTCCAATAAATTAGCATTGTATTCAAAGGCTTTAAAGGCTGTAAGGTTTTTCTTAAAAAAAGCCAAATACCTTGAAGATATTCAAACTGCAGAAGGAATTTTTCGTGCTTACGAGCGAAACCAAGGAGATACAACAAGAGTTGTTAATAAATTATTAAATCAACTTGATGAAACAAATACAATTAAACCACTACGCGCATTCCGCAAAGTCATTAAAGACACATTTAATAATATTGATGTCGATAAGACTTGCAACCCCTTAAGAGTAGGACTCTCGGGAGAGATTCATATAAGCTTAGAACCTTATGTTAACCTTGACATAAGGAGAAAATTAGGAGAAATGGGTGTTTTAATCAATCAATCTTTAAGCCTATATGATTGGATAGTTCATAAATTCCATTTAAACTATCATAGAAAGTGGTTAGAACATCTTGCACGTCCTTACGTTCCAATGGATATTGGGGGGGAATGTGTTTGGGTATTAGGCGAATATATTGATAAAGCAAAAGCTGGATTTGACGGTTTCGTGCACCAATATCCATTCACGTGCATGCCAGAAGTTACCGCGCGTACAATTATTACAAATCATCTCAAGAAAAAATACGATTTACCTGTGATTTATTTCTCATTTGACGAACAATCCGCTGCAGAGGGCTTCAGAACTCGACTGGAAGCCTTTGTAGATTTAATGCATATAAGACGGGACAAAAAGCATGAGGAGCAAAAAATTTCATTAAAAGAAGATAATAAAATCAAATATAATCATTATGGAAATAATTTTTATAACGAATGTGTTCAATCAATTCAAACAAAATAGAGGATATATGAATATGGTACAAGTTTCAGAAAAAGTTATTCAGAGCGATAAGAAAAAAGATTCATTTCTTGGCATTGACGTAGGTAGTGTCACTTTAAAATTTGTTCTAATAGACACAGACGGGAATGTTCTTACAAGCGTATTCTTGAGAAATAAAGGTTCACCTATCGAATCTGTTAAAGACGGAATGGCACAATTAAGAAAACAAGTAGAAGCAAGTGAAGAATTACAAGGGTATGCTATACGCGCTTGTGGAACGACTGGTTCTGCGAGATATTTAACTAAAGCGGTTGTCGGAGGAGATATTGCTAAAACTGAGATCATTGCTCATGCTGTCGGTGCTCAATCTGAATATCCTGACGTGAGAACGATATTGGAGATTGGAGGCCAAGATTCGAAAATGATTCTACTCCGAGATGGTATCATCGTGGACTTTGCAATGAATTCTGTGTGCGCAGCAGGGACTGGTTCTTTCCTTGATCATCAAGCTTCAAGACTTGGAATTCCAATTGAAGATTTTGGTAGTTATGCTGTCAAATCAACAAATCCAGTATCAATAGCCGGGAGATGTACTGTATTTGCTGAATCTGATATGATTCATAAACAAAATGCAGGATATTCTCGTGAAGACATTATTGCTGGTTTATGTGATTCATTGGTTCGTAATTATTTGAATAATTTATCCAAGGGAAAGGATTTGGAGGATCCAATTGTTTTTCAAGGAGGGGTTTCTTTTAATGCAGGCATTGTACAAGCTTTTGAACGACACCTTGGTGTTAAAATCGTTGTCCCTAAGCATAATGTTTTAATGGGCGCAATAGGCATGGCAATACTTGTAAGGGATCATTATCTCAATCACGAAACTGAAACTTTATTTAGGGGATTTGAAGTTGCCGAAATAAATTTTGTAACATCGGCTTTTAATTGTGGAGATTGCCCGAATAATTGTGAAATTGTTCAAGTGAGAATGCCAGAGGATAAGAACAAAATAATAGCTCGTTGGGGCAGTCGATGTGGAAAATGGGAGGTGTTTTAAAGATTTCTAAATTTCTAAATGATTTAATAGGTATAGGTAAGGAATTTTACGAAACTATAAAACACAGGTCAAAATTATCCACATTATTTGATATTTTTACAGAAAAAGTTATCCCTTCATTCGTTTCTGAGAAAGATCTTAAAGAATATTATGAAAAACGTATGGAAGAGGTTAATGAATTTATATATAAACTTTAAAAAAATTTAAATAAAAAGAGGTAAATAAAATATGGTTGAAAATGAAGTTATTATGGAAAAAGGAGAAGAAGAAAAACCTACGTTAGATAAAAAAATGTTAATGGGAGATATTCTTTACAGCGCGATAAAGGGTATTGGAGGCTCTGCCTTGAAGACATTTACAGATTTAAAGGTAGAGTGTGCTGAACACATTCCTATTAGGGGAAAAGCCATTTTGACAACTATTTCAAAAAATGTCTTTAGGGACATGCTTTTAATCTCGCAGCTAACAGGAAGAAAAGTCCATTTCATGCTCCATCCTAAAATAATGAAGCATCAAATAGCGGGGCCAATCCTAAAAAGTATTGGTATGATTCGAGGCACAGAGAGTAAGGAAGATACTGAACCTATTGACAAAGTTTTTGAAATTTTAAACGAGAAAGGTGATCTTGTTGCAATGACTCCAGAGGCTCGTTTGGATAGAGAGATCCAAGTCAAATCAATGGCAGGAATTATTAAATTTGCAGTAGCAGGTGAGGCTCCAATCATCCCATTAGCAATTTATACTGAAAAGGTAAAATTGTTTAATTTAATTCCAATTTCTGGATTGAGAGTTAAAGTTGGCACTCCAATTAAAGTATCAAAAAGATTAACTAGAGATAAATACCGACCAGAAAGATACGAGCTTGCAGAAGATATAATCAATATAATTGATAGTCTTCAAATAATACCAGAGATTGAAGACGAAAATGAAATAGATTAAATATAAAAATCTAAAAAAAGCGAGGTTAAAATTAATGGAAAATAAACAAGATTCGAATTTGAAGGAATCTCAAATTGATTTAACAGAAGTGAAAGAAATGTTTTCAGAACTCAAGGACGAAAACGATTCAAAGGTAGATAATGTAATAGGAGATCTATTTTATAAGTCTGTAAAATTGATCTTTGACACGGGATTTGATTTAGCTAAAAAATTAGACCTTGATTTATTTGATTCTTTCAAATTTAAAGAAAAGAAAAAGGAATAAAATAAAACTTAAGAAATTTTTTTAAATTGATCTAATTTTAGAACTAATTTCTTTAATTTAATTAACTTTTATTAAGAACTTAAAAAAGGTTAAAATTATTTATAATTTATAACGAGGACGGCAACTAGTACAATAACTCCGCCTAAAATATTCCATAATACAACGGTCTCGCTTCTTTTAAAGAAATATGAAAATAATAGGGTTATAAATGGCTCGATATATAAAAATGAAGCAACTTTGGAAGATTTGAGGTAGTTTTGCGATCTTTGCCAAATATAGTATCCTAATACATAACAACCAACTCCTAAATATAAAGCACATAAAAATATAATAATATTTAAGAAATTCGCTAAAAATATCCAGAGTTCGTTGTTTAGCATGACAAATATTAATAATTCTATTGTTCCAAGGTAAGCAACATATTTAAGAATCTGAATTTCCGAATCTTGTTTTGATTTCGATATTTTCTTAATCGCGATTGTATAAATCGCCCATAACAGAGGAGTTATGAGCGCAAATAAGTATCCTAAAAAATGAGGTGATTCCGGGGTTATTGTTTTTATATCCCCGCCTGTGATAAGTAGAAAACCTCCAATAGTAGCTATTGCAAAACCTATGATTTTTAGAGAACTTAATTTTTCGTCAAAAAATAGAAGTGAAAAAACGGCAATGATAACAGGAGCCAATAAACATACGAATAATGCAGGTAGGGAAGGTCCTATTAATTGAATTGCTGAATATTGAGCAAAAAAAAAGACTGATGCCCCCGTAAAACTCGCTAAAATGACTAATAACCATTGATTAATTGAAAACCTTGATACAATCTCCAATTCAGCGTTTTCGTTTAAATTTTTTTTTTTACTAATCTTAATATAGATGTCTAGTATTAAAAAAGAGGCTGAAGCAATTATAAATCTATATAAAGCTAAAGATAATGGTGGAATAGACTCAACAGCTACGTCAACAATTATGAAAGAAAAACTCCATATAATAATCATTAGAATCAGAAATAAATATACAAAAGCCATTTCAAACCAATTTACTTTTTTGATAAGAGTAATTATTTAAACAAAGTAAATAATCTAAAAATTATAATTCAAAATATATAGTTTATCATTAAAAGGTTTTTAAATCTCAAAACCTAATATTAAAACATAATTAATTATAAAAAGTTGGAGTATGTAAGTTTAAAATGAGTGAAGATGAGAATGGGATCATAACTATTGAAAAAAGTGAAGGAAGAAGAAAATGCCCAAGCTGTGGAGAAGAAAATAAATATATGATACATGAAGAAATAGATAAAACGCAGATAATAATGGATTATCCTAAAGTTTATGGTAAAAAATGGAAATGTGGTAAGTGTGGAACTACTTGGCGTGAAAAATAAAAACGTTATTTATTAAATATTATTCTTTTCCTACTTTTTTAAACTCAGAATAAAATTTTTACTATTTAGAAATATTGCGAAATTTAAGAGATCTTTAATTTTCCTATCTTTTTAATCGTTTCAGTGAAGTTAGTAATTAATTCTGCAAATTGTTTTCCCTCACTAGCGGAAACCTCATTTATCACTATTCTTTCCTCTTCAATCCCAATCATCTTTATTAAGTTCTTTAAGTGGTCCATTCGGAGATATGCATTTTCATTTCCATTGATATAATGACAATCACCCAAGTGACAACCTGCTATAAATACTCCATCTGCTCCTTCTAAAAACGCTTTCAATATAAAGTTTTTAGACATCCCTCCTGAACACATTACTCTTATCACTCTTATATTTGGGGGATATTGATACCGGCTTACACCTGCTAAATCAGCCCCAGCATAACTACACCAATTGCAGAGAAATGCGACAATTTTTGGATTCCAATGGTCATCCAAAACTTTTACTGCCTCATTAACCATTGGTACAATCTGAGTATTTCCAAATTGGTTCATAATAATTGCAGAAGCAGGACATTCTGCAAAACACGTTCCGCAACCTTTACAAAGGGCGTTAATCACATGAGCTTTTTTTATAACATCAGTATATAAACCAATTTGTTTAATATCTTCAAGTAACTCTATTGCATTATAGGGGCAAATTTCAGCACATCTCCCGCATCCTATACATTTCTCTTCATTAACATAAGAAGTTATACCTTCACTTTCCAAAATATCTTTTGATAATACAGTAGCTGCTCTTGATGCTGCTGAATTTGCTTGGGCTATACTTTCACTTATTGTTGCGGTTCCACGGGCGGTTCCACATAAGAAAATTCCATCAGTTGCAAAATCTGAAGGTCTTAATTTAACGTGAGCTTCTAAAAAGAAATTATCTTCATTAAGCGGAACTTTTAATAGTTTAGCTAAATCTAAATTAAATTCATTTGCGATTATTCCAGCACTTAAAACCACTAAATCAGTAGGAATATTGAGTTCCCCTAAATTACCTTTATCTACTAATACTTTTAATTCCCCCTTTTCACTCTTTATTTCAGGTGGCTTTTTTTCATCAAAATTAATAAAGAGAATTCCTTTTTCTCTTGCTAAGTTATAATATTTTTCCTTAAAACCATAAGTCCTAATATCACGAAATAAAATAGTAATGTGAGTATCGGGACTAATTTCTTTTATTTTTAAAGCATTTTTAATGGCTTCTGCGCAGCATGTTCTGCTGCAATATGGATGTTCTTCATTTCTGGACCCCACGCATTGAATCATAACCACGAAGTTCAATTTTTTTATCTTTTCTTCGGTGGTATATAATATTTCTTCTAATTTAGATTGAGTTGTAATTCTAGCATCTTGACCGTATAGAAATTCATTCTCCTTTGGTTCGTATTCTTTCGCTCCAGTAGCTACAACAATTATACCATGATCAATATTTTTTTTTTCTTTTTCTTTGCCATAAATAATATCTGTGGCAAAATTTCCGATATAGCCGTTTATAGAATTAATTTCAGCATTAAGGAATACCTTAATTAACTCATGACTATTTACTTTATTTATCAAATCTCCAATAAACTTCCGAACATTATCTCCTTCCAATGATTGATAAATATGATTAGCGAACCCTCCTAATTCTTCGCTTCTTTCAATTAAATACACTTCATAGCCCTGATCAGCGAGGTTTAAGGCAGCAGTCATTCCAGCCACACCACCACCAATAATCATCCCTTTATGAATTACTTTTATTTTTTGCTCTTTCAAAGGGATTAAATTTCTTGCTTTGGCTACTGACATCCTAACTAAATCTTTCGCTTTTTCTGTAGCTTCTTCTGGTTCATGCATATGAACCCAAGAGCATTGGTCTCTAATATTTGCCATATCAAAAAGGTATTTATTCAATCCTGCTTCTCTAATGGTTTCTTGAAATAAAGGTTCATGTGTTCTTGGTGTACAAGAAGCAACTATTACCCTATTTAATTTATTTTCCTTTATCTTTTCTTTAATGATTGTTTGCGTATCCGTAGAACAGGTATAAAGATTTCTCTCAGCATAAACTACATCTGGTAATTTACTTGCATATTCAACAACTTCAGGAACATCAACCACACCCCCAATATTAATTCCACAATGGCATATAAATACACCAATTCTTGGGGGGTATCCACTGACGTCAATTTCTTCAGGTGGTTTCTTCTCCACTATCAATGTATTTCTAACATCGGATAAAAGAACATCAACAGCTCCAGCAGCGGCGCTAGCTTCAATTACTGTCTCTGGAATATCTTTAGGTTCTTTAAATGTTCCACATACATAAATTCCAGGTCTTGAAGTCGTAACAGGAGTAAAAGTATTCGTTTTGCAGAAACCATATTCATTTAGCTCAATATCCAGCTTTTTTGCAAGGTCTCTAGAGCTTGAATTTGGTTGAAAACCAACAGAGAGAACAACTAAATTAAAGATCTCTTCTATAATTTTACCCTCTTCAGATTCATATCGAATTTTTAAATCTTTAGAATTAGGTATTTCATCAATACTAGCTATTCTACTACGAACATATCTTACACCATAATCCCTTTTAGCTCTTTCAATATATTTATCAAAATCTTTTCCATACGCTCTTATGTCCATGGTAAAAATAGTAGGCTCTACAACATTCATATGTTCCTTAGCTATTACAGCTTCCTTTGTCGTATACATACAGCAAACAGAAGAGCAATATTCGTTTCCGATTTTTTTATCTCGTGAACCTACACATTGTAAAAATGCTAATTTTTTAGGTACATTTTTATCTGAAGGACGAATCACTTCTCCCTTAAATGGACCAGAAGCATTGAGAATACGTTCAAATTCAATACTGGTTATAACGTTTGGATATTTGCCATATCCATAATTATTTCCTATTCTTGGTTTATATTCATCAGCTCCAATTGCTAAAATTACAGCACCAACATAGATTGATTTGATTTCATCAGTTAAATTATGGTCAATAGCCTCAGCTAAACAGACTCTCACACATTCAAAGCACTCGCAACAACCTCCACAATTAAGACAGCGATTTGCTTCCTCAATAGCTTCACTTTCTTCCACACATTCCGTGAATTCTCTAAAGTCCTTTATACGCTCATCAGGATTACGCACTCTGTTATTCTTCCGTTCTTGACAACTAAAAGTTTCAAAATTTTCAATATCATTTGGCGTAATTATTTCTTCCTGCTTATAATCGGGGATAGTTTCTTTAATATCTGAAATATTTTCGTCCTTGAGATATTTTTCAATTACTATTGCTGCCTTATTTCCTGTAGCAATTGCCTCTATAGCAGAGCCAGCGCCTTTTATAATTTCTCCTCCAGCAAATACGCCAGGGATATTAGTTTCAAAAGTTAAATCGTTAGTTTGAATAAAACCCCATTTATTAACTTCTAATTCATCATGAGAAGCAGCCTGTATGAGCGAACAATCTGATTCTTGGCCTATAGCCAGAATTAATGTGTCTATATTCATTTTGAATTCAGATCCTTCAATTGGAACTGGGCGCCTCCTACCTGAATCATCTGGGGCTCCAAGAGCCATGCGAATGCATTCTACTTCAGAAATTTTTCCTACTTTATCACCAATAATTCTTACAGGATTAGTCAGAAATTGAAATTCGATACCTTCTTCCTTTACCATTTCAATTTCTTCCCTTGATGCAGGCATTTCTCTTTCAGATCGCCTGTAAATAATTATTACTTTTTGGGCACCTAATCTCAAAGAAGAGCGAGCAGCATCCATCGCAACATCTCCTCCTCCAACTACACCCACAATTTTATTTTTAATATTACTTACTTTCTTTGTCAAATTCAGTTCTCTGAGAAATTCTAATCCAAATAATACATTTTTAAGGGCGTCACCTTCTATTCTCATCTTCCGACTTTTTTGGAGCCCTATTGAGATAAATATTGCATTGTATCCTTGTTTTTTCAGATCGTTAAAGGTTAATTTGGAACCTATACAAGTATTAGTTTTTATTTCAACACCATATCTCTTAATATAATCAATGTCTGCCTCTAATATTTCGGGTGGTAATCTATAATCTGGAATTCCAAGTCGAAGCATCCCACCGGCAACGGGTTCTTTTTCAAAAATTGTAACAAGATATCCCCTTCTTGCAAGATGGAATGCAACTGTAAGTCCAGTTGGACCAGAACCAATAATAGCAACTTTTTCTTTTTTTTTATCCTCTAAAAATGTTATCTCTTCTTCAATATTTTCCCTTACATAATCAGCGACAAACCTTTTTAAAGCACAAATATTGACAGGCTCATCTAATTCACATCTATTACACGCAGACTCACAAAGATGCGGGCAAATTCGACCTATTACAGAAGGAAGTGGGCATCTCTCTCTTATAAGATTCAGCGCTTCTTTATAGTTACCTTTTGAGATCAAACCAACATATCCTTGTGTATTTACGTGAGCTGGGCAGGCATCTCTGCAAGGAGCAACCCCTCGCTTATCTATTAATACTTTAAATGGTACAGCCTGGGGAAATTGGAGATAAATTGCCTTTCTATTATCCAACTTCTCATTAAATTCATCGGGAACTTGAACAGGGCATTGTAGAATGCATTCCCCGCAACCTGTACATTTATCTTCCTGAATATACCTAGTTCTTCTATTAATCGTCGCTTTAAAATTACCTGCATGACCTTCCAAATTTAATAAATCTGAATTAGTTATTAGTTCAATATTTGGATTTCTATCAACGGCAACGAGTTTTGGAGCAAGTATACACATGGAACAATCATTCGTAGGGAAAGTTTTATCTAATTGAGCCATAATCCCTCCGATGGATGGATCCTTTTCTAAAAGATATACCTTGATGCCGGAATCGGCTAAATCTAATGCTGCTTGGCATCCCCCTATCCCTGCCCCAACAATCAAAACAGCTCCTACTTTGTTGTTTTCGCTCATTTATATTCCAGCACTTATTATCCTTTAAAATATTTAAATCAGATACAATAATTTTCCAAGGAAACTTGCCAAATCTACTATTTTTATTTTATTTTTTAACTCTTTATGTTCTTCATCTAAAGAGGGTTCAGTCAAGTAACAATTGAAGTGTGTTAAACATTTTGGGCAAGGAACGATTAAATATTCGGCCCCTGTATCAATTGCTTCTTTGATACGATTTTGCCTTAATATACGAGTAGATTCATTACATCCCATAAATGCTGAAACACCACAGCAATTTGCATCATCTTTGATATTTTCCATCTCAATTAATTCAACACCAGCTATTTTTTTTAATAATTTTCTAGGAGCATCGTACAATTTTCCCCCTAATCGCCCTAATCGACAAGCATCGTGGTATGTAATTTTAATCTTAGATTCTTGGGGGAATCTAATATTTTCAAAAATGTTTTCTTTCAATAAGAACTCAGAGAAATGAAGGACTTCAAAATCAAAATCTTCTATAACTTTTGGATAATCAAATTTCCAAGTTCTATACCCTTCCGCACATCCTATGATGATAGTTTTAACCCCTGCATCCTTATATAGTTTGACATTAAATTCAGCAAGTTTTTTAAATGTTTTAATATCTCCCTTACCCCACAAAATGTCATGCCCACAACATTTTTCATTTAAAACAACAGGAGCAATTTCTGCCTCATTAAGTAGGCTAATTATCGTTTTGGGTATACTTGTATAATTTATATCCAGTTTATAAAAAATATCCCCCATTAGAGGTATACACCCAATAAAATAAGCAATTTGACCCGAATCTCTAATTTTTAAGGGAGTGCCTTCCAAAAATTCCAATTTATTTGGTTGTAATTGTTCATCAGCCATAATTCTTGAAATTAAAGGAAAAACCTCATCATGTGTCTCACATTGTGCAATCTTTTCTAATTCAGATTCGTCTTTCATTATTGATTTTCTAAGTTCTAATATTAATTCAGGAATTCTTACGCCAGTATCCTCATGAGTCATTGGACAGTAAATAGTGCATTGTCCACATGTAAGGCAATTCCAAAGATTATTATTTTGTAAAGCCTCTTCTAATGGCAAAAATGTTAAATCCATTATCAAATTTCTTGGATAAAATAAATCAATGAGGGATAATGGACATACATTTACACAACGATTACAACTATAACAATAATTAGCACCAGCAACTATTTTTTTAAGTACTTCACTCGAAATGATATTATTTTCCTTCTTTCTTACTTTTTTCTCTTTAGATTCAGTCATATTTTTAATTTGATTGTTAATAGGCCAAGTAATAATAATTAACTGATTATTTTATACACTTTCATTTTTAAAATAAGCATTTATTAAGAAAATTTTTATAATCAGAAATTACAATATATTTATCATTTGTATTATAAAAAAGACAACTGATAAAAAGAGTTGATTTTATGGTTCTCCTTCAAATGGACCTTGTAAGAATTATCCAAATTTATGTAGTACAATTAGGGATGGGTCTAGTTTATATCTTTTTTGGAATACTGATTCTTAAAAGAGATACTAAACGATTGAATCAAATTTTTGCAACTTTTTATCTATTATCTGCATCTGCTACAGTTATAAATGTAATTTATGCTTCACTTACAATAGAGGTAGTCGTTAAAGTACTACATTTTATAACATATTTCCTATTCTGTTATGCTCCATTGTATTTGTTAATATTTTGCTTAATAATATGGAAATCAGAGAAAGTAGTCACTATAAAGACACATAACATTATTGCAATAATTTATTTCATTCTACTTCTAATATTAGCACCAATAGCTTTATTTACAAATGGTATAACTATTAATGAATCTACTAATTGGAGACCTGTCTGGAATTTACCTTTTATGCTCTATGCGATTATAGTTGTGGGTGTTTTTATAATAATACCGTTAACTTATCTTTTGATACAGATTTACAAATCATTTGAGGATAAAGTAATCCAAAGAAGATGGCTATTCTTTATTTTAGGTATTCTTCCCTATTTTGTAATTCTTTATTTAGTATCGATTTCAAATTTTTTAAATGATCCCATATTCAGATTGATAACCTCTATTGCTGGGTTATCGCTATATGCTACAGCAGTCTTATTATATTATGGCGTCGGACGCCAGCTTAAAAAATAATTGTTCTTTCAAATTTAAAATTTTTTTTTCTTAAATTTTATTTTTACTAATAAATTACATATATTACAATTAGATTTTAGTTCTGTTCCTAAAATTAATCTATTAGAAATTCTATTAAGTAATTCTTTTTATGTCAGAAGAACTCGTTCGCATTTGGGGAATTGGGGCAGTCGCAGCCTCAAGACTATTTAAGGCAGGAATTTCTACCATTGAGCAAGTAGCTAATGCTAAACCCGCTGAATTAGCTTTTGTTAAAGGAATTGGAATGACATCCGCAGAAAAAATAATCGCAAACGCAAAACATTTAATGACACTTGAGCGAGGGCTAACAATTGTATTAAATCATATTAAAGCAAATTTCGTGCAGCATTGTCCCAAATGTGGAGGTTCCATGAAGGATAAATATATTATTTTAGGGCCTGAACGAAGGTTGTCGGCGTATCAATGTGAACTTTGTAAATTTTATCTCCCACGCTAAAATTATTATTAAT